>JAYVLW010000465.1:0-3128 GCA_043759315.1 Myxococcales bacterium | reverse complement strand
CGGCGCTCAAGACCGCGTTCGTCGTGCCTCGCACGGGGTGGTCCCCGGTCCCCGGTGATCTCGGTGGAAGTGGTCCCCTCGGAAGCCGGTGGTGACACGCTTCGAGACCGCAAGTGGGGTTCGACGAATCCGGGCCCGACCAGATTTCGCAGGGTTCCGGATCGCAAGTTGCGTAAGTTGAAACCGTCCCCTTTGCCCGTCCCCTTTGCCCGACGGCAAGTTGCGTAAGTTGAAACCGTCCCCTTTGCCGCTAGATTTCGCGGGGTTCCGGATCGCAAGTTGCGTAAGTTGAAACCGTCCCCTTTGCCGCTACGTCACGCTGTACAGCACGATCGGCTGCTTGCGGCCTCGGATCTCGACGCTGGCGAGGCGGTCCCCAGGGCGCGGCTCGGGCAGCTGACTCCAGGTGGTCTCGCTGATCAGCACGCCGACCCCGTGCTCCTTGGTCAGGCTCTCGATCCGCGACGCGACGTTCACGGCATCCCCGATCACCGTGTACTCCGCCTGCAGCGCACCGCCGAGCATCCCGGCGGCGACCTGCCCCGTGTGAATCCCGATGCCGATCGCGAGCGGGGGTAGCCCCTGCGTCTCGCGGTGCTGGTTGAGCTCGCGCACGGCGCGCTGCATGTCGCGCGCGGCACGGACGGCGCGCTGCGCGTGATCGCTCAGCCGATCGGGCACGCCCCAGAACGCCAGCAACCCATCGCCGAGGAACTTGCCGATCACGCCGTCGTGACCTTTCACGATCGCGCCCATGCGGCCGAAGTAGTCGTCGAGCATCGCCAGCACTTCGCGTGGAGACAGCCCTTCCGACATCGCCGTGAAGCCGCGGATGTCGCTGAACATCACCGTGACCTCGCGCTCCACGGGCGCGAGCGCATCGGGACCCGCGCTGATCAACCGCTCGGCGACCTGGCGCGGCATGAACCGCGTGAGGTTGTCGCGCTGGCGCAGTGACTGGAACATCGGACCGATCGCGCGGTTCGTCATCGCGACGATGAACCCGACCACGATCATCCCGCCGAGCACGAAGATCGTCGATTGCGTTGGCAGGACGCCCGCGTAGCCCGCGAGGATCGCGTGGGTGGTCACCGCGAGCGCGGTCGACAACACCACGTGCCACACGGTCATCCGTGTGACGGCGAACGAGATCACGATGGCGGCGGAGATCGCGTGCTGCGCGGGATGCCAGGCAACGCCGCGCTGGAGGTCCAGAAACGCCATCGTCGTGATCAGCGTGAAGTCGACGAGCGTCAGCATCAACGGCCGCCAGAACGCCAGGTCCACGCGTGCGACCTCGATGCGGTGGACCATCACGAGCGTGACCAGAGCGAACACGGTGTAGGTGGCGCCCACGGCGGTCTGGAACAGATCCGTGTGCCCGCCCGCGATCGCCACGATCCCGAACATCGCGATCATCACGAGCCGTGCGATCGACGAGCGCCGCTCGCCGACCAGGCTGCCCTGGGCCAGCACCTGCTGCGCGTTGCGCGCCGCCTCGAGCGCGGCGATCTCCGTTCCCCTGGTGGGCTCCGCGGCGCTCACGAGGCCGAGGACGTGAACGGATAGTTGATCGTCGTCGGCCCGCTCGACGTCGGAAACACGATCTTCTTGATCGCCGCCACGATGCACCTATCGACCGGCGCCGATTCGGGCGTGCCCGCGGTGGCCGCAGCCCGGCTCACCCTTCCCGTCGCCTCGATCGTGAACGTGTAGACGAACCGCCCCGTGAGCTTGGGGTTGGCCTTGACCGCGCGGTTGAAGCACGCCTTGAATGCCGGCTGCCGGGTTCGCATCACGCTCGCGATCTGGCTCGCAGACAGAGCCGCGTTGTCGGGCGGCCGCATCTTGGCGAGCGCGGGCGTCGCCAGCACCGCGAGAAGGAAGAGCGCGCGCATGCCGCGAGCCTACCTCAGCCGAAGGCGCTCGGACGACTCTTGCCGCCAGGCCAGCGACGAGCCTCAGCCGACCGTCATCCGACCGCCGTCGCGCAGCGCGGTCGGGACGAGCACGCTCGGCTCGCCGGTCGAAACCATCCACAGCTGGTGCGCGGCGCGCGTCACGCCGATGTGGAGCAGGTGGCGCGCCCAGTTCTGGTTCGGGTAGCTCGCGGCGTTGACGTCGAGCATCACCACGTAGTCGAACTCGAGGCCCTTCACGCTCGTCACGTCGGTGACGTCGACGCCGGGCTGGAAGTTGAACTCGTCACGGCGCACGCGGCGCAGCGCCGGTACCTCGGCGCGCTTGAGGCCGTCGTAGTACGCGTCGGCCTGTTCGGGGTGGCGAGCGATCAGCGCGCACGATGCGGTGGGCTCGCGGGCCATCAGGTTTCTCAGCGCGTCGCCGAGGAACGCGACCGCTTCACCGAGATCGCCGAACTCGTGCAGCTCGACCGGCTCGCCGGGGCGCGCCGCGAGTGGGTCCTCGGGTGCGAGCTCCGGACCGAGGATCTCGCGCGCGAGCAGCATGACCTCGGCGGTCGAGCGATAGCTGAGCTTGAGCGGTCGCACGATCGCGGCCTCGCTCTGCCCCGAGATCAGCGCGACGAGGTCGGCCCAACCCGAGAAGTTGTTGTCGAACACGAGGCGCTGGGCCGTGTCGCCGGCGATCGTCACCGAGCGCTTCGTCGGGTCATTGTCCGGCGCGTGAACAGCCTCGACGAGGACCTTGACCTCGAGCGCCGAACGATCCTGCGCCTCGTCGATCGCGACATGCTCGTAGATCATCTCGTCGCCGCCCGGCGTCTGCAGCGAGCCGCGCTTGAGCTGCACGAGGCGGAGCAGGATCGGATCGTCCTCGTCGTCGAACTTCTCGGCCGGATCGTCCTCGTCCGGACCGACGGCGAGCCCCTCCGAGTCGAGGATCGGACTGCCCTCTTCGTCGACGGGGGCCTTCTGCGCCCTCGCGAGCTGGCGGCGCATCCACGCGACCACACGCTCGATGTCCTTGGCGGACACATCGGTGCCGGCGTAGCCCTCCGCGAGCGCGACCGGATCGGTGAACAGCTCGGCCCAGTCGAGAACGATGTCGTCGGCGCGCTTCTTCCAGCGCTTGATCGCGCTCTCGAGCGCAACGCGCACGTTCGGATCGAGATCGGCCGACTTCTTCAGCCAGCTGTTGACGCCCGA
>JAYVLW010000464.1:0-2737 GCA_043759315.1 Myxococcales bacterium | reverse complement strand
ACCGGAGAGTCGGGCACCATGCTCGGCGCGTCGGCCGAGATCGTGGTCGCGGACGCTGTCCTCCGCGGCGTCACCGATACCGGCGCCGACCTCGGGTGGCCTCGGCTGCGCGCCGCGGCGATGGATCTCACCACGCCCGCCGGTGGGCGCGGCGGACGCGGCGACGTGGTCGACTACATCAACCTCGGCTACGTGCCGCTCACCGGCGGGCGCAGCGCGTCCACCACCACCGAGTATGCGAACGATGACTTCGCGCTCGCGCAGCTCGCAGGCGCGCTCGGTCACACCGCCGACAAGGACACGCTGCTCGCGCGCAGCCACGGCTGGCGCAAGCTCTACGATCCTGCGGTCGGCTTCCTGCGCGGCAAGACGGCGACGGGCACCTTTCCGTCGGCGGCCGACTTCGACCCGCTCGACATGAGCTCGGAGTACGCCGAGGCGAACGCCTGGCACTCGCTGTGGATGGCCGCGATCCACGACGCCGACGGGCTCGCCGAGATCCTGGGTGGCACCGAGGCCGCGGTCGCGAAGCTCGAGGAGTTCTTCACGCTCGCGAAGACCGACTGGGACACGGCCGACGAAGCGGCCGCGAACTTCCCGCGTCCGTACTACTGGCACGGCAACGAGCCCGACATCAACGCACCCTTCCTGTTCGCGCAGCTCGGCCGTCGCGACCTGACGAGCAAGTGGGCGAAGTGGGTCGCGGACACGATGTACAGCGACCAGCCCGAAGGTGTGGCCGGCAACGACGACGGTGGCACGCTCGGCTCCTGGTACGTGCTCGCTGCGCTCGGCGTGTACCCGATCGCCGGCAGCGATCGCTGGATCATCGCGGCGCCGCGCTTCCCCCAGGCACGCGTGCGGGTTGGCGGCCACGAGCTCGTGATCACCGCCGACGGCCTCTCGCCGAAGGCGATCTACGTACAGTCGGTGGAGCTCGACGGCGTGCTGATCGAAGGCCCCGAGCTCACGCACGCGCAGCTCGTCGGCGCATCGACGCTTCGCTTCGTGATGGGTACGTCGCCGACGCCGTGATGGCGCGCGGTGCTATTCCCCGCCGGGAATGTGCGGACCGACGGCGCAGATCACCACCAGCAGGGCGAGCACGATGAACGTCATGATGTAGACCGCCCGCGTCGCGCGGGCGCTGGCCTCGGAGGACCGCAGCCTCGCGACGGGTAGCGCCACCGCATCCGCACCCACGGGAAGCTGAACGGGCGGCGGCGGTTCGTCCCGGTGGACAACGAAGTCACTCTGGAACGGTGATCTCGCCATCCAGCTTTGATGCCCGATCCTCGAAGGCGTCGCGTGTGGCGCAACGTCGCAGCTGAATCACGAGTAAGATCAAAAGGTTACCAGGGTCGCGAACGCGGCGAGCTCGGCGGCGGCGGTGCCCATCAGCAGCATCACCCCGAACCCGGTCACGGCCTCGAGACCCGTGGTCTTGTCCTCGGCGATGCGCGCAAGCCGCCATGCTGCCAGCGGTACCGGGAGCGTCGCGGCGATCACCACGCGGGTCGGCAGGCCGAGCACCGAGGCGATCGGAATCGCCACGTACGCGAGCGTCGTGATCACGACGTAGAGCTGCGCCGCGCGGTCGTTGCCGATCCGCACCACGATCGTCCGCTTTCCGGTGGCCGCGTCGCTGGCGGCATCGGGCAGCTCGATCGCGAGCAGCATCGCGATCTGCAGCAGCGCGAGCGGGGCGATCGCGAGCAGCAACGTACCGACGCCGGCGAGCTCGGGCGCCTGCAAGGCGAAGCCGAGGAATGGCACGAGGCCGGTGACCACGAGCGCCGTGTCGATCTCGCCGAGCCCGCGTGCGCACAATCGCACCGGCGGTGCGCTGTAGGCCCACGCGAGCACGGCGATCGCGATGAGGATCGGTAGGGTGCTCCGATCCTCGCGGACCACCAGGATCGAGACTCCCGCTCCGATCGCGAACAGCACGAGCGCCGCGATCAGCGCGACCTTACGCGGTAGCTCGCCGTTCGCGAGGACGCGGCTCCCGCCGGAGAAGGCGGTGGGCGTCGTGTTTGCGACGTCGGCATCGTAGTCGAAGTACTCGTTCGCGTACTGCGTCATCCACTGGAACGCGGTGACGGCAGCCTGGCCGAGCACGTAACGATGCAAGTCGAGCGCGTGCCCCGCGGACGCGGCGATGACGGTGCCGAGCGCGAACATGAGAAGGCCCCCGCCGAGGAATAGCGGGCGCCCCAGCCGGATGAACGCGACGAGCGATCTCACGCGAGGACCGGTCCGAGGAAGCCATCGGCTTCGGCGAGGAGTCGAGGGAGCGAGGCGGCGAGCTCGTGACCGTCGTCGAGCTCGACGAGGCGCACGTTGGGGCGTCCGGCGGCGAACCGGCGCGAGTGATCGATCGGGACCGTGTCGTCGGTGATGCCGTGGCAGATCAAGGTCGGGATCGAGAGCTCCGGGAAGCCGATGTCGATCGCGTCGACGTCCTCGACAAAGCCGTAGTCGACGCGGGCGGGTGCGTTGGTCGTGTAGTCGTCGACGGTGCGCCAGCCGGTGCGCTGCCAATCATCCCACGCGGGGCCGAGCATGTTGCGCCACCGCGGGACGAGCTGGAACGCGGGCGCGAGCAGCATCACGGCGATCACCCGCGGATCTCGCTCGGCGACGCGCGCCGTGGTGAGGCCTCCGAGCGACGAACCGACCATCACGGCGCGGTCCTCGGGGCCGCCGATCGCGGCGCGCGCCGTGCTGATCATCG
>JAYVLW010000463.1:0-3297 GCA_043759315.1 Myxococcales bacterium | reverse complement strand
CGCCTTCACCACTACCGCATCGCCCTGGGCAGCCTTCGCGAGGTGGGCGCCGCGCTCGCCTGCGGCCGCCGCCTCGGGTGGATCGCCGAGGAGCCGATGCCCGCCGAGCGAGACCGGCTCGGTGGCCTGCTCTGGGGCCTCCAGCGCAGGTAGCCGCCCGGGGCGGCCCGCCCGCGGCCCACCGCGAGCCTGCTCGTCGAAGGCGCGAGCCCCTCGGCTTGGGTGTCGGCTTCGGCGTCGGCGCTCTCACGAACCCGAACCCGAACCGACCGCGTGCGCCGTCGCGCCGTCGCGAGTCCGCCCCCGAGGCCCGTCGAGTTCAGTGCCGGGTCAATGAGCCGTCCCGGCGGTGGGGCTTGCTCACCCGGCGAGGCATTTCAGTTGCTGCTGCTCGACGGAGACGCAGACGAAGTTTCAAGAACACGGAATCAGGCGAGCAGCACCGAGGCCAGTACCTCGATGCCCTCCGGATCGAGGTCGGCGCCCTGTGGCGGCGCTGACCCGATTCGGAAGAGGCGCGGTGTGGTGCCATTGAGAGCCACGACGATTCGTGGGGCGAACTCGCGGCGCTGCGCCGCTCGGCAGTTTTTTTCGGCGTCGCGCAGCGCGTCGATCACGCGCCCGAAGACCGGGATGGCGCCGATCGCACCTCGAGCTGTAGCGCGCCCCAGGCTCTGCGCATTGATCTTCGGCCGCGGGCCGTGTGTCTTTGCCAGCGCCGTCGGTGCCGGTGGTTTGCGTTTGCTGGCCATGGTGGTGCTCGTGGTGGTGCTCGACGCAAAACCGGCCAGCTACCTCATCAGTAACTGGCCGGATCCTTTGTGGGCGATGAGGGGATTGAACCCCCGACTTATTCCGTGTGAAGGAATCACTCTCCCGCTGAGTTAATCGCCCGGGAAGGGCAACTTGAGTACCGCCACGGCCGGGCCGCGTCAAGCCTGTCGGATTTCTCCCCGCATGATACGACGGCAGGCATGGAACGCAGCATCGTGCGGACGTCCGCCGCCCCCGCGGCGATCGGGCCGTATTCCCAGGCCGTGGTCGTCCCGATCGGGGACGGCAAGCGAATGATGTTCTGCAGCGGTCAGATCCCGCTCGATCCGGTCACCGGCCTGATGGTCGAGGGGGACGTGGAGGCCCAGACCCGGCAGGTGCTCGCGAACCTGAACGCGGTGCTGGCGGCGGCGGGTGGATCGTTCGCGAATGTGGTCAAGACGACCATCTTCCTCGCCGACATGGGCGACTTCGCGGCGGTCAACGGCGTCTACGGCGAGCGGTTCTCCTCGGATCCTCCGGCGCGGGCGACGGTGCAGGCCGCGCGGTTACCGAAGGATGCGCGCGTCGAGATCGACGCCATCGCGATTCTCTGAACCACGGAGGCACATGTCGTCGCAGATCGAATCGGTGCTGACCGAGACGCGTAGCTTCCCCCCACCCGAGGCGTTCGCGCGTGCCGCGCGGGTCAAGAGCCTCGCCGAGTACGAGGAGCTGTACGCCTGGGCCGAACGGGACCCCGAGGGCTTCTGGGCGGAGGTCGCCGGCGACCTTGCCTGGGCGAAGCCGTGGGACCGCGTGCTCGAATGGAAGCTACCGGATGCCAAGTGGTTCGTCGGCGGGCGGCTGAACGCGAGCGTGAGCTGCGTGGATCGCCACGCCGCGAGCGACCGCAAGAACAAGGCGGCGATCCTGTTCGAGGGCGAACCCGGCGACACGCGGGCGATCACGTACGGGCAACTGCACCGTGAGGTGTGCAAGGCCGCCAATGCGCTGACGACGATGGGGATCGGGGAGGGCGACTTCGTCGCGATCTACATGCCGATGATCCCCGAGGCCGCGATCGCGATGCTCGCTTGCGCGCGGATCGGCGCCCCGCACACGATCGTGTTCGGCGGGTTCTCGTCGGAGGCGCTCGGCGATCGCATCAAGGACTGCGCCGCGAAGGCGGTGATCACGGCGGATGGTGGGTGGCGGCGTGGGGCGATCATTCCGCTCAAGGACAACGTCGACAAGGCGCTCGATGGCACGGCGGTGGAGCACGTGCTGGTGGTGAAGCGCTGCGACAACCCGGTCGCGTGGACGCAGCGCGATGTGTGGTGGCACGACGTGGTGGACACCGCGTCGGCGAAGCACGAGCCGGAGGCGTTCGATAGCGAGCACCCGCTGTTCTCGCTCTACACGAGCGGCACGACGGGGAAGCCGAAGGGCATCCTGCACACGACGGGCGGCTACCTGACGAACGCGGCGTACACGACGAAGCTCGTGTTCGACCTGCGCGACGACGATGTGTTCTGGTGCACCGCCGACATCGGCTGGGTCACCGGGCACAGCTACGTCGTGTACGGGCCGCTCGCGAACGGCGCGACGGTGATGATGTACGAGGGCGCGCCGAACGCGCCGCGCACGAAGGTGTTCACGTCGGGCCGCGACCCGGGCGCTGGCCTCGACAGGTTCTGGGACATCATCGAGCGCTGGGGGGTGACGGTGTTCTACACCGCACCGACCGCGATCCGTGCGTTCATGAAGTGGGGCGATCAGCATCCGGCGGCGCACGACCTGTCGTCGCTGCGACTGCTCGGGTCGGTCGGGGAGCCGATCAACCCCGAGGCGTGGATGTGGTACCGCAAGCAGATCGGCGGCGACCGCTGCCCGATCGTCGACACGTGGTGGCAGACCGAAACCGGCGCGATCATGATCTCGCCGCTGCCCGGCGCGACGCCGACCAAGCCAGGCTCGGCCACCCGGCCGCTGCCGGGCATCAGCGTCGACGTGGTGAACAAGGACGGTGTGCCCGTCGGCAACAACCAGGGCGGGTTCCTGGTGATCACCCGGCCGTGGCCATCGATGCTGCGCACGATCTGGGCCGACCACCCGCGCTTCGCGTCGACGTACTTCGGCGAGATCGACGGCGTGTACTTCGCCGGCGATGGTGCCCGCAAGGACACCGACGGCTACTTCTGGATCATGGGGCGCGTCGACGACGTGATCAACGTCGCGGGCCATCGGCTGGGAACGATGGAAATCGAGAGCGCGCTCGTCTCGCATCCGCGGGTCGCGGAGGCCGCGGTGGTGGGGCGGCCGGATGACATGAAAGGGCAGGCGATCGTCGCGTTCGTGACGCCGCGGTCGGGAGTGGTCGCCGATGACGCGCTCGCCAAGGAGCTGCGCGAGCACGTCGCGATGCAGATCGGTGCGCTGGCGCGGCCCGAGGAGATCCGGTTCGCCGAGGCATTGCCGAAGACGCGCTCGGGCAAGATCATGCGCCGGCTGCTGCGCGAAGTGGCGTCGGGATCGAAGGCG
>JAYVLW010000462.1:0-6188 GCA_043759315.1 Myxococcales bacterium | reverse complement strand
GCTTCACCGCATCCTGCACCGCGCCGGAGATGGCGTGGCGCTTCTCCTGATCGACGCGCACGATCTGCTGCTGCTGTGCGACGAGCCGGGTCTTCTTGCTCGTGGGGCGCTCCGGGTCCGGAATACAGCTGCTGATGATGCTGGCCGCCGACAGCCGCTCGCCGAGCGTGGATGCTGCCTCGTCCTTGCCGACCACACCAACGAGGAACGTGGTGCCGCCGAGCGCCTGGATGTTTGCCGCCGCGTTCGCGGCCCCGCCGAGGCGGCTCTCCTGCGAGCGCACCTCGAGCACCGGCACTGGAGCCTCGGGCGAGATCCGCGAGACCTCGCCGCGCAGGTACTCGTCGAGCATGAGGTCGCCGACGACCAGGACCCGGCAGCCACGGAGCCGGTCGACCAGGGGCCGCAGGTGCTGCATCCCGAACGTCGTATCACACGATCGTCAGGTTCGGCCGCCGGTAACCGCTGTGGTATGAGGACCCGTCTTGCCCCGCGCATTTCGTGCCTATCTCCTGGGGTGCCTGGCGATCACGTTCGCCTACCTGCTGGTGCACGTGAGAGAGCCGCTGCGGCTCAGCGTCGGCGACCCCGCCTCCGAGGCGGAGGTCATGAGCTCGATCCGGTACGTCGAGCAGAGCGGGTTTCGCGACACCGGACTCACCGACACCGCGGACGTCGATCCGTTCGTCACCAACTCGTATCACCCGATTCACTATCCACCTCTCGGCGAGGTGTTCTACGGCGTCATCGGCAAGCTCGGGGTCGACGACATCGGCACCTTCCGCGTGTTCGCGCTCGCATTCTCGATGGTCGCTCTGCTCCTGTTGTTCGCGTACGCCCGCCGGATGTGGAGCGACAAGGTCGCGCTGATCGCGACCATGCTATTCGCTGCGAGTCAGCTGTGGATGAGCTCCGCCGACAGCATCCACGAGGTTCCGATGATGCAGGCGTTCGGCTTCCTCGCACTGTGGGGCCTGGTTCGCGCGTTCGAGACTGGCCGCCGCGTTCACTACGCCGCAGCCTTCCTCGGCACGTGTGCGTGCTTCTTGACCTCGTACGGCTACTGGCTGTTTCTCCCTGCCGCGGTGGTGTTCACCGTCTCTTCCAAGCGCGGCAACGTGTTTGGCCGCGGCACGCTGCACTTCGTGCTCGTGTGCCTCGCGGGGTGCGTGATCGCGATCGCGATGAAGGCACTGTTCGCCGGCGGGACCGGGCAGGGGTTGGGGATGCCGCTGCCGCTCTTGCTTCGTCGCACCACGGTGATGCTCACCCCGCTGTTCTGGCTCACGGTCGTGCTCACCGCCTGGCGGGCGCTGCGTGCCCCAACGCTACGGTCGATCGTCGACGACGGCGTGACATGGATGCTCGTGGTGGCCGGGGTCTTCGTGATGATCTCTGCCAGACAGCTCGGCTCACCGGTCATCGGTGCGCAACCGCTCCTGCCCTTCTACGCGATCGCCACCGCGCTGTTGATCGAGCGCCTGCTGGCAGGAGGTCGGCTGCGCCGCGCCCTCGCGATCGCCTGGCTCGTCGCTGCACCCACGTGGTCGTTCTACCTGGTGGTCAAGCACCCGCGCTCGCTGCTCGATCGAGGCGACGTCGCCAAGGTCAACGCGTACCTCGCGGCGAATGACCGCAATGACTTCGTGATGTCGAACCTCCTCGCGGATCGCACGATCCAGGTGGCGTTCGATCGCCACACGTGGGGAGCCCTCGAGGACGTGGAGCTGCCATTCGCGTATCTGAAGATGCTCGACGTCTTCGAAGCGACCGGCACCGACTACGTCCACGCCGTGATCTTCACGACGCCCGACTCGCGGATCTCGGAGACGGCCCTGTGGAAGCTCGGCCTTCGCCGCAAGCTGTGGTCGGTCACCGGGTGGCCTGATCTTCAGAGGAAGAAGACCGACCAGATCATCAGTGACTATGACAAGAAGGTGCGCAAGAACCTCGAGCTCGTCGATGCGAAGCGCGTGCTGCACCTCGCGAACTTCGACGTCTACCGGATCGATCGCGCGAGCGTGGTCGCCGTCGCGGGCAAGCGCGTGCCGCTGGTCTCGACGATCGACTTCGGCAGGGTCGGATCTTCGGTGCACGAGCTCATGGGCTGGGGAGAACCCTGGCTCACCGAAGACGGGATCGCGGTCACGAGCGTGGATGGCTTCGCGCCATGCCCCAACCCCACCACGCCACCTCCCGCCGGCGAGCCCGGAAGCAATGCGTGCGAGACGATCGTGACGCCGTCGGGTCTCGAGGTTCCCGACATGGGCCGCGCCAATCGGGCGCAGCTGATGATCCGCGTCGAGACCGCCTGTGATCTGCGCCTCAGCTTCGAGCTCGCTGCGCCGAGTCTGCTCGCGCTCTCGGTCAACGACTATTCGACGACGCAGTGCACACCGGCGCGTCAGCTGTCGGTGGTCGTGCCGCAGCGATCGGTGCGAGCCGGGATCAACGTGATCACGCTGGAGAACCTACGCTCCGGAACGAAGGACTGGAAGGCGGATGTCGCGACGCTGCAGATCGAGCCGCTGTGCGCTGCCGCCTCCCCAACACCGTAGGTGTTCTCGCCGCCAACCGGCCCTATACTCGCTGCGTGGCCCGGCAGCTCTCGCGACGCGGTTTTCTCCGGCAGAGTGCCGCCGCGGTCGCCGGTCTCGGACTCGCAGGGTGTGGCGACAATCGCAAACCGAGCCCAGCGATGGGGCTCGGCATCGGTGTGATCGGCGTGGGCACGCAGGGCACGGGGGCACATCTGTTCGGGCTGCTCCAGCGCCCGGACCTACGCGTGGTCGCAGTGGCCGACGTCGACGCACTTCGGGTCGACGCAGCGCTCGCGATGGGCCCCGGCATGATCGGGTATCGCGACTACCGCGAGTTGCTCGCGCGCGACGACATCGACGCCGTCGTGATCGCTACACCGGACCACTGGCACGCGAAGGCATCGATCGACGCGGCGAATGCGGGGAAGCACGTCTACTGCGAGAAGCCGCTGTCGCTGACGATCGCGGAGGGGCGTCGCATGGTCGACGCCGCGCGCGCGAACGACATCGCGTTTCAGACCGGGAGTCAGCAGCGCTCGTCGGAGCTGTTCCAGCGCGCGTGCGAGATCGTGCGCAATGGGCGGATCGGTCAGCTGGTCTCGATGGAGGTCACGGTGTGGCCGCCGCCTGTCGAGCCGGCGTTGCCTGCCGTGCCGCAGCCAGACACGCTCGACTGGGAGATGTGGCTCGGCCAGTGCGCCGTGGTCCCGTATCACCAGCTGCGGGCCGGCCCCACGTTTCGCTACTTCCGCGACTACGCCGGCGGGAGTCTCACGGACTACGGGGGGCACGAGCTCGACATCGCGCAGTGGGGCGCCGGCACCGACCTCTCCGGCCCGACGCGGGTGCGCGGCACCGCGACGTATCAGACCGGCAACTTCTTTGAAGCGCCGGTCGCGTTCGACGTCACGTACACGTACGGCAACGGCGTCACGCTGCACCTGACCACGAGCGACGAGCTGTGGTCTGTCCAGTTCATCGGAGCGGATGGATGGATCAAGATCAACTGGGACGGGATCACCGCGAGTCGCCCGGAGCTCCTCGAATGGAAGCTCGGGTCGGGCGCGGTCGTCCTCGCCACGAAGACCGGGCACTTCGACGACTGGTTCGAGGCGATGGCGAGCGGTGCGCGGCCGATCGCCGATGTGGAGATCGGTCACCGCACCGCGACGATGTGCCACCTCGGCAACATCGCGATCGAGCTCGGTCGCGAGCTGACCTGGGATCCGGTTGCAGAGGCGTTCGTCGGCGATGCCGAGGCCAACGCACGCGTGTCGCGCCCGCAGCGCGCGCCGTGGGCGCTGTAGTCACTCCGTCAGTTCGGCTTCGGTTGGAGGCGGTGCCTCGCGACGGAGCGTGAGGTACGGGATCACGCCGAACAGGCACGGCACGGTCTGCCCGATCAGGTAGACGTTGAGCACGGTGGCGCCGTGGTTGAGGCCCGCGATGGTGAACAGCTGATCGAACGCGACGTGGCCTACGCCGAAGCCCGCATACGAGATCGGAAGCACCATGCTCAACATGCCCAGGGGATAGATATCCGCCAACGTGGCGATCGAGACGTCCTGTGCGGTGACCGCGTTCGTGAGCGCGGAGAACAACGTGATGCCGCCGAGATGGATCACGATCGCGAGGCCGAGCGCCACGAGGAGCGTCTTCGGAGCGCCGGCGATCAACTTCAGGGCGGCGACCAGCTTGCCGAGGATCCGGGAGATCCGCGACGGACCCTCGGTCCAGGCCTCGAGGCGCTTGCCGGAGCGACGCACGAGCAGCAGCATCGCGAGCGGCGCGACGAAGGTGCCGACGGCGAGGACGATGACCGCCAGCGTCAGGTCGCGCAGGCGTGGATCCTCCCAGACCACGCGCCCGCGCACCATCGTGAGGACAAACGCCACCGCGACGAGCCCCGCGAGAGCGAGCACGCGATCGAGAAACGCGATCGCGAACGCGCTCGGGAGCTTTCCGGGTCCTGCGCCGCGTGCGACGTAGATCGCCTTGAGCACGTCGCCGCCGATGTTCCCGGGGAGCACGACGTTGAAGAACAGGCCCGTCATGGTGAGTTGCACCGCTCGCCCGATGGAGATGTGGATATCGGCGAGGCGCAGGAGCAGGCGCCACCGCAGCGAGGCGAGGATGACGCTGAGCGCGAACACCCCGACATTCGCGACGAGCAACGACGGCCTCTCGAGGAACAGCGACAACGCGCCGAAATCGAGGGTGCCCGAGAGGATGAGCCAGACGATCAGGCCGGCGCCAATCGCGACCTTGACGCCGAGGACGATGCCTTGCCTGCGGGTCATTTCCGCTCGATCACGAGCTCGTGCAAGGACACGCGGCCCCCACCTTCGCTGTCGACCACGAACTCGAGCGCCTGCCGGGCGCGACGGAGCGTGAACGCAAGCTTGATGATCGGCCCCTGGATGGTGGGAATCGAGGCGGCGTCGAGAGACTCACGCTTCCCGAGAGTCGTGCGAGCAGCGGTGACCGAGAACGCGAGGCGGCCAGACGATGGGATGCCGGTGCCGTTCCAGGTCATCGTGTAATCCCCCTTCGGCAGCTCGACGTACGGACCATAGATCACCGTCCCTGCCTCGCCCGTGGCAACCACATCCTTGGCTTCGACGGTCGCCTTGTCCCGGAACAGCTGCAGGTGCGTCGCCGGGAGCCGCATCGGGAACGTGGCGAGGCCACCGTCGAGGATCGGGAGAGCGAGCCACGCGAGCGGCGTGGTCGCCGTGGTGTAGACGAAGACCTCGTAGTTCTCGCTCACGATGAAGTGCTCGGCCGGTGGGGGAAGCGTGGCATGGATCGCGGTGTGGTCGTGCTCCGTGCGATCTGCGACCACGTAGAACTTCGCGGGGAGCTCCGAGGCCGTGTAGCACGAGGTATCGGTCAGCCAGCGCTGCGGCATGATGATGTTGCGGAAGTAGATCGGGCACGTCATCGCTTCACCGTGCGAGTCGAGCGTGATCAAGCTGGCGTGCAGGACGTTCGCGAAGCCGTGGGTCAAGCCGCGCTTCACGAGCTCGCCGGCCACCTGATCGAGCTCCCTCGCGTTCGGCCACACGTAGGTCTGCGGCGTGGGAGGGCGCGCCTGTGGAGCCGCGACCACAGCAGCGAGTGGAATCGTGACGAGCCAGCCGATCGCGAGCCGGCGGGTCGATGGTTGGCTCGCGTCACCCGTTGCGCGCACGGCGATCATGACTGCGACCCCGAGCATCCCGAGCATGCTCGGCATCAGATAGCGGGTGGATTCTGGATCGACGAGGAGACTGCCGAACACAAGCGGCACGAGGACGATCCCGAACTGCGCGATGAGGACCACACTCACGAACCGGAGCGCCGTGAGCGCGCGGGACGTGATGGCCTCGCGAACCACGAGCGCGAACGCCCCCGCTCCGATCAGGATGCCCGGGACAGCCCAGACGCTGGCCTCGGCGCTACCACTACACATCAGCATGAGCCCGCGGCCGAGCATCTGGAGGTTCGCCTTGATGCCCGATGCTCCCCGGAAGAAGAAGTCCGTATGACCACGCGGGATCGAGAACGTCACGAGCCGCGCAAACACAGTCGTGTAGACGACGTACGCGACACCCCACCCCGCCGCGGCGACCGCAGAGAGCGCGAGTCGTCGGCGCAGCGCGAAGG
>JAYVLW010000461.1:0-3501 GCA_043759315.1 Myxococcales bacterium | reverse complement strand
CCGCGCTCGGCGGGCTGACGCTGCGCCTCGACTACCGCCCGCCGTACGAGTGGACGCACCTGCTCGCGTTTCTCCGCACGCGCGCGATTCCTGGGGTCGAGGTCGTTGATGCCGACGCGTACCGCCGCACGGTCTCCATCGGTGCGCACACGGGCACGCTCGAGGTGCGTCAGGCTGCGGATCGGCCGTGCTTGCTTCTCGCGGTCTCGCCGGGGCTCACTCCGGTCTTGATGCCGCTCGTGGCGCGCGTGCGGCGCATGTTCGACGTCGATGCGCGGCCCGACGTCATCGGCGACGTGCTTCGTCGCGATGCGTTGCTGGCCCCGCTCGTCGCGGCGCGTCCCGGGCTGCGGCTCCCCGGCGCGATCGATCCGTTCGAGGCCGCGATCCGCGCGCTGCTCGGCCAGCAGGTCTCCGTCGCGGCGGCGACCACGCTCGCGGGCAGGTTCGCGGCCGCATTCGGGACACACTTCGACGGTGACGAACGTCTCGCGGTCGTGTTTCCCATAGCGGCCGAGGTCGCAGCTGTGACGCCAGCATCGATCGCAGCGATCGGCCTGCCCGCGGCGCGCGCGGCCGCGATCCACGGCTTCGCGGTGGCGCTCGCCACGAACCGTCTCGCGCTCGACGGCGAGCTCGACACGTTCGTCGCCCGTGCCGTGGCGCTAGCCGGTGTCGGCCCGTGGACCGCGCACTACCTCGCCATGCGCGCGCTGCACCTGCCGGATGCGTTCCCGGCCGCGGACCTCGGGATCAAGAAGGCGCTCGCCGCGACGCCGCGCGAGGCCGAGGCTCGCGCCGAAGCATGGCGGCCGTTTCGTTCGTACGCGGTGATCCACCTGTGGACTGCCCTTGGAGGCTCGGATGCAACTCGTGTTGAAGATCGTGTCGTCACCCGTCGGCCCGCTGTGCCTGGTCGCGCGCGGCGATCAGCTGACCGGCCTGTACTCGCCGGAGCAAGGGCCGCCGAGCGAAGCGGTGGCGCGCGACGCGCCCGTGCTCGTCGAGACCACTCGGCAGCTCGCCGAATACTTCGCCGGTGATCGCCGCGCATTCGAGCTCCCGCTCGCACCGGAGGGCACCGGGTTCCAGCGGCTGGTGTGGCGTGCCCTCGTCACGATCCCGTTCGGTGAGACGCGTACGTACGGCCAGCAGGCGGCGCTGATCAAGCGCCCGTCGGCGAGCCGCGCGGTCGGTGCTGCGAACGGGAAGAACCCGATCGGCATCATCGTGCCGTGTCATCGCGTGATCGGCGGCAATGGGTCGCTGACCGGCTACGCGGGCGGCCTCGCCATGAAGCAGTGGCTGCTCGAGCACGAGCGGCGGTACTCGAGCAGGCTGCACGACCCGCGCGCGTCGTCGTCTCTGCGCCTGCTCTGAGCCGTCCACCGCTCGCATGCCTCCGAGGTGCCGCGTGCTAGGTTGCCCGGGATGCCGGCATGGTCGTTGTTCGTCCTCCTCGGAGCGGGGCTCGCGTTCCTCGCGGGGCGCGGCGTCCACCGGAGGACGCAGCAGACCGGCGCGGCGAACGCGGCCGGCCTGATCCCGGTCGCCGATCTCTCCCACTTGCCCGAGGCGCTCCAGCGCAGCGCGCTGTGGACGCTCAGCGATGGCGGCTTCGAGCGCCGCGTGGTCCACGGCGTGCTGTCGCGCCACGCCCACGACGTGGACGTCACGGCCTTCGATCTCGAGACACTGCGCGAGCGCCGCGGCGAGTGGGCGTGGCTGCCGCTCGATCAGCCGTTCCGCATCGGCCCGGTGGTCAGCATCGTCGCGTGCGAGACCGATCGCGTGTTCCCGCACCTGCTCCTCAAGCGGAGCGGGCTCGGCGACGATCTGGAGGACGACAACCTGATCGAGCGCACCGGCCACATCGCGAAGCTGACGCGCGACGGCCTCGGGCTCGCGCGATCGTACGCCGCGGAGCTGCCGACCACGCTCCCCGCGACCGAGCTCGGCGTCCCGTTGCCCGACAGCTGGCGCGCCTACGGCAAGGACGCCGGGGTACTGACCGAGCTCCTCGGCGCCGGGTTCGCCCAGACGCTCGAGGCCGCCGGTCGGCGCGACCTGGTCGTCGAGCTCCTCGATACGCTGATCCTCGTCTATCCCGCCTCGCGCGACGTGGTCGGCTCCGACGCGTTCGCGGACCTCACCCAGACGGCGCTCGCGATTACCGATGGCCTGATCGCCGCATCGCCATCGTTGTCGCCGCGCGGTGTCGAGGCGTCGCGCTCCTGAACAGCGACGGAGTCGAGGGTCAGCGCCTCAGCGCCACTCTGCCGTGACCTTGAAGCCGGCCTTGTTGACCGAGCTGTCGGAGACGAAGCGCAGGTAGTGATATTGGCCGGCGAACTCGTCGGTCGCCGCCGGCCCGGCGGTGCCGGTGAAGCGCTTGTCCATCCGCCACGCGCCGTTGACCCAGCTCCACACTTCGAGGAAATCGTAGTTCGCCTCGAGCGCGAAGCCCGCGGCGGCGGTCAGGCGGAGCGATTGCGCGCCCGCGGGGAGCGAGACCTCCTTCCACACGCTGGTCGAGCTCGCGTACGGGTGCGCCGTCTCGAACACGCCGTTCGTGACGGGCTTCCACTGGACGCCCGCGGCCCACGCACATGCGTTCGCGTTGCAAGCCCATGCGCCGAGCACGGCCGGGTGGGGGAGCGCGGTGCAGTCCGAGGGCGCATCGCAGTAGGTCTTCGCGACGCAGCGGCCGCCGGCATCCGGGAACGGGTAGCTCCACTGCGACGCCCCGAACCGGCACTTGTTGTCGCCGAGGCACGACAGGCCGCGGATGGTGCCGCACGCGTCGCCGGGCTCGCCGCACTCGCCCTGGTGGACGACGGTGACCTGCGCGCACGCCGCTTCGCAGGCGTTGCCGAACGTGGTGCTGCTCTCGCTGCACACCGGCTGGTACACCGCCGGGCACACGCAGCTCTGGGTCTCGATGCAGGTCGCGCTGTCGGCGTCGCACGAGAAGCTATCGCCGCAGGTGAGGCCGCCCGTCGGCGTACCACACGTGAACAGCGCCTCGAAGTCGGCGATCAGCTGCGCGACGGCCGCATCGTGCGCGCCCTCGCCCGCGATGAACGTGACGGTCTTCGTGCCGGCCTTGACGAGCAGGGTCTCGGTCGCCTGGGTCGCCGGGTTCGCACGCGTATAGCCGGGGCCGTGGAGCAGACCGAGGTCCGACGCGCGCTTGACGAGGGCGTTGACGCGGACCTGATCGAGCGTCCCGATCTCGGTGGTCATCGGCGCGTCGGTCGGGCCGGGGTGCGTCTCGCTGGCGACGTTGGCCTTCACGGTGTGCGCGGTGCGGTTGTGGCCGCGCGAGGTCAGGTGCTCGATCTGGACGGTGCTGTTCGCCGCACAGACCTTCGCGGTCGGGCAGCCGCACGCCGGGACGGGCGGGGTGACATCGACGGTCCCGGCGCCGCACGCCGGGTAGGCGATGGCCGGGCAGACCGGGGCGCCGGACCACTCGTACTTGTCGACCTCGAAGCCGTG
>JAYVLW010000460.1:0-4219 GCA_043759315.1 Myxococcales bacterium | reverse complement strand
GCCTCCGCGACCGCACGCTGGTAGTGGCCGCGTGCCACGTCGTGCTGCCGCCCGCGCTCCGCGGTCTCTGCCTTGTCGATCTCGGCGCGGACCACGGCGCTCGGCGTACGCGGCGCGGGATGACTGCAGGCGGCGACCAGCGCGAGCGTCATTGCCGCGAACGCCCTCACTCGGACTTCTTCGGCTTTGCCACCGCGATCGCGTTGGGTCGGCGCGCGGGCGGGGCGACCTCGATCGCGGCCTCGATGTCCTCGTCGTCGACCTCCGCGGTCACCTTCGGCCTCCGGCGCGACAGGAGCTCCGGCCGCGCATCCTCCTCGGCCTGGCGCTGCGCATCGGCCTCGGCGTGCAGGCGCTCGAGCTCGTCGAGCGATTGCTGCTTCGTCGGATCCGGCTGGCCGAGAAGGGCGCGCAGCTCCGCGGCGGTCGGCGCACGGATCGGGGTCTCGGTGCCGAATGCATCGTCCTCGAGCTGCGCGTCGATCCGCGCGGCGAGGCCCGGCGTCACGGCCTTCGGCGGCGGCGGGGGGGGCCCGGGCTTCGTCACCGGAAGCTCGAACCGAGGCATCGATGGCTCGGTCCGCCCCGCATCCTCGATCGCGGGCATGCTCGGCTGCGTGCGGCGTGCTTCCTCGTCGCCCGAGACCGCGGCGCGCTCGCCGGTGATCCGTGCGTCGTCGTCGATGTCGATCTTCATCGCCGGCATCGTCACGTCCTCGTGGGGCGTGCGCGACGCACGCTCTTCGAGAATGAACGGTGGCAGGCGCCTGATCGGCGAGCTGTTGCCGCGCATCGGTGGCGGGTTCGTCACGGCGTTCTCGAGATCGACCGGCGCCGGAGGCCCGGCGGTGCGGGTCTCGTGCGGAGGAATGGTCGCGGGCCGACGGATCGGCGCGGCCATCGGCGGGATCGTGGGCGCGCGGCCGAGACGCGTCGGCGGCAGGGTCGCGGCGCGCTTGCGTGCAGCGGGCACACCGAACACCGCGGGGCCGATCAGCCCGTCGGGCGGCGGCTGCGTCGGTCCACGGCGCGGGCCCGCCGGTGGATCGGGCAGGCTCGCGGCGGAGTCGCGATGCGATGCATGGCCGTGCGCGGTGTGGTCGATCGCGAGGGGCGCGTGCGGGGCGTGCGGAGCGGTCACGGGCGGCGGAGCGGTCTCGCGGCGCGTCACGAGCTCGATCGGCGGTTCGCTGCTCGCCCGTTGCGGCATCGGCGGGATCGGCGGCGGCACCGTCGTCGGCTTCCTCGGGCGTGGAAGCTCCATCGGTGGCGGAGTCGGCGGTCGACCGCCGCGGATCGGGTCGAACGGCGGCGAGGTGCGGCGGCGGCGCCCGGCGTCGTTGGGCAGCATGCCGGGCATCGTGTCGCGGCTCGGCGGACCCACCGGCGCCACGATCGGATACGAGCCGCTCTGGCGTGCGGGCTGGACCTCCTTGATGAGTGCAGGGGTGGTCAGGGCAGGGGCCGTCGCGAGGATCGCCGGATCGATCGACGTGTCCTGGGACTTCGCGTGCGGCCGCTCGTTGCTCGTCCGCGTGCCCTGATCCGCGGTCGCCGCGAGAGCGACCTCGTTCGTCGTCTGGCCCGAGGTGGCCGCGTTGCCCGAGCCTGATGCGCTCGGCGGCTGCGCCCTGACGGAGGTCTCGCGGCGCGCCGGGCTGTGGTCGAGGGAGTCGAGGCGCGGACTGGTCGAGACATCCGCGGCTTCCTTGGTCGCGCTCGCATCCTGTTGCGCCTTCTGCCACGGGTACTCGATGCGGCCGTGGTTCGCGTGGCGGATGGTCTCGCGGAGGGAGTCGCTGATCCGCCGCAGGTCGCTCATCGAGAGCCCCGATTCGTCGAGCTGCCCGAGGTGTAACTTGCCGTAGACGATGCGCTGCACGAGCGAATCGATCGAGGCAGCGTCGGGCTTCTTCAAGGTCCGGCTCGCCGCCTCGACGGCGTCGCAGATCGCGAGGATCGCGGTCTCGCGGCTCTGCGGCGGATGTCCCGGGTAGCGGAACTGCTCGATCGAGAAGCCCTTGGGGTTCCCCTGCTCCTTCGTCTTCCCCCAGAAGTACTCGAGCACCCCGTTTCCATGGTGCATGTGCATGAAGTCGACGATGCGTTCGTGCAGGCCGGCCTTGCGCGCCGCGACGATCCCCTCGGTGACGTGCGCGAAGATCGCGTCGCAGCTGACCTCCGGGGGCAGTTGATCGTGCGGACTCGTCTCGCCGGGCTCGAGGTTCTCGATGAAGTACTTCGGCTGCAGCGACTTGCCGAGGTCGTGATAGTAGGCACCGACGCGCACGAGCCGACCGCTCGCGCCGATCGCGTTCGCCGCGATCTCCGCGAGGTTCGCCATCATCAAGCTGTGCTGCCACGTGCCGGGCGCCTTCTCGGCGATCTGCTTGAGCAGAGGGTTGGAGAGATCCTCGAGCTCGATCAGCTTCCCGCGCGTGATCTCGCCGACGAGCATCTGGTAGAGCGGCAGCAGCGGCACCGCGAGGACCGTCGCGATCGCCGGGCCGAGCGCCGCGGCGAACCACGCCGAGTGCATCGGATCGCGCAGCAAGGGGAGCCGGCCGGTGGTCAGGTACGTCAACAGCACGTAGGTCGCCGCGGTGAACAGCGTGGTCACGGCGCCTGCCGTGAGCACCGCGCGGAACCGATCCTTCGGCTGCTCCGAGACGACCAGTCCGGCGACCGCGGCCTGCACGAGCATCAGGATCGCCACGCCGACGTCGAACGGCCCGAGCAGCGCGATCACGAGCGCCGCAAGCACGCCCGTCGCGAGGCCGGTGATCCGATCGAGCGCGAGGGTGGGGAGCATCGCCAGCAGCGCGACCGGGACCACGAGCACGCTCAGCGTGGTCATCAACAGCATCATCTTCACGGCCACCGCCGCGATCGCGATGGTGACGAGACTGACCACCTGCACGCGAATCAGCCTCCCGCGGGTCGAGCGCCGCATGTGGTGCGTGAAGATCGCCGCGAGCACGAACGTCAAGAGAAACAGCGCCACGTACCGCAGCACGCCATGGGGGTATGCATCCGCGAGCGCCTTCGCGTTGCGTTCGTCCTCAGCGGTCGCGAGCTGGCCGCGCGCGATGAGGATGCCGCCGCTGCCGAGGTGGCGATCCTCGGTGTCGAAGCCCGCGAACGCAGGTACGCGCACCGTCAGCGCGGCGACGTGCTTGTCCTTGACTGCGCCGGCGCCGAGCGAGCCGAGCCAGCGATCTGCGGTCAGCGACGGCACGACGATCACCGCGAACGCGAACGCCAGCAGAACTCCGAGCCACCAGCTCACCCGCGGGCGGCGTGGGATCACCTTCGCGAGCTCGTTGCGTGGTCCATCGGTCGGCGCCCGCAGCGACGACAGAGATCGCTGCGGCACCGGGCCATCCGGTCCTGAAGGCGTTGTAGTCGATGACTCAGGCATCACAGCCCGATGTCGAATTCGGCGCGCGTTCGTCCGCTCTTGAGCGTCGGGAACTTCATCCCGCGCAACACGCCGTTCAAGCAGGCCCACGTCCCGCCCGCTTGCTTGCCGTCGACCTTGACGAGCGTCACCCGGCCCGATGGGCCATCGATGATGATGCCGATGCTCGCCTGCGCGGCGCCGGTGCGCTGCAAGCAGCCGCCGAGCTGACCGCCGTAGTGCGAGTAGACGTTGTACACGGTGCCCATGTCGAGCGTGCTCGATCCGCCATCATCGCTCTCGTCACTCATGTCGAGGGACATGTCCTCGCTGCCCTTCGTGTAGCTGCCGCCACTGCTGTGACCGCCGCCGGTGCGATGGCCGCCGTTTCGCTTCGGCGGCGCCTTCGGCATCGTGACCTTGACGTTGAGGGAGCCTCCTTCGAGCGTCTCGACGCCCGCGACCTTCTTCGCCGCCTCGTCCCCACGTGCCGCGCGGATGATCAGCCACACGCCGAGCACCGCTCCGACAACGCCGAGGCCGATCACCGTGTACAGCAGCGCGCCCTTCTTCTTGTCGCGGCTCTGCACCGCGACCTCGGCCTGCGCGCGCCGCGCATGATCGATCCGTGCTTTCGCCTGGTCGACCATGGGGCCGAGGAGCGTGTGCGTGCCGACGTCGACGCGCGCGCCGCTGTCCTTGTCCATGATGATGTTGCCGGCGACGATGTCGCCCTTCTCGATCTGCGCGATCACGTCGGCGAGCGAGAACGGGCCGTAGTCGAGCTTGCCCTTGCTGATCAGCCACTTCTCGTTGGAG
>JAYVLW010000459.1:0-3236 GCA_043759315.1 Myxococcales bacterium | reverse complement strand
CGCGAGGCCGTCGATCGCGCCGTGGCGGGTGCGGACATCGTGATCCACTGCGGCGCCGCGATGAAGGGTGGATGGCCGGAGCACCAGCGCGGCACCGTGATGGGCACGCAGCACGTGATCGACGCGGTCGCGAAGCATCGCGTGAAGCAACTCGTACACATCTCGTCGCTGGCGGTCGTCGACTGGGCAGGGAGCTCGGGTAAAGGTCCGGTCAGCGAGGCCTCGGACCTCGAACCTCACCCGGACCAGCGCGGTGCCTACACGCGCGCGAAGCTCGAGGCCGAGCGGCGCGTGCTCGCCGCGGCGAAGCGGGGCCTCCCCTGCGTGATCCTCCGCCCCGGCCAGATCTTCGGCGGCGGCACCGGCCTCATCACCGGCGCGATCGCGCGCGACGTGCGCGGTCGCTGGCTGGTCCTCGGCGATGGCACGCTCGAGCTGCCGCTGGTCTACATCGACGACGTCGTCGACGCGGTGATCGCCGCGGTCGACAAGCAGCTCGTCTCGGGCGAGCTGTTCCACATCGTCGATCCGGACCACCTGACCCAGAACGAGGTGCTCGCGCTCGCCGGTGGCGACAGGCGCGTGCTCCGCGTGCCCCGCCGGATCGTGTTCGCGCTCGGCAAGCTCGGAGAGCTCGCGCTCGGCGCGCTCGGCAGACCCAACCCCGTCGGGGTCTACCGCCTGAAGTCCGCGCTCGCGCGCCTTCACTACGAGAGCGATCGTGCGGAGCGCGGCCTCGGGTGGAGACCGCGCGTCGGTGTGCGCGAGGGTCTCCGGCGGATCGGCGCTACTCCGCGCCGCTGATGCGCTCGGTTTGCAGACCGTCAATCGCTGCGGTGAGCGCGCGAGCCACGCGGATTCCATCGAGCGCGGCCGACACGATTCCACCCGCGTAGCCGGCCCCCTCACCGCACGGATACAGGCCCGCGAGATCCGCCGACATCAGGGATGCAGCATCGCGTGGCACCCTGACGGGGGAGGACGTCCGCGACTCCACTCCGACCAGCACGGCGTCCTCGGTGAGGTAGCCGTGCATCTGCCTGTCGAACGCGGGGAGCGCCTCGCGCAGGCGCGCCGCGAGCGGGATGCCGATCGAATCGAGCACCTCACCGATGTCGGTCGCCGCGAGACCGGGCTGATAGCTGGTGCCCGGCACCGTCGACGAAGCCTTGCCGCGCACGAAGTCCGTCGCGCGCGTCGCGGGTGCACGGAGCCCGCCGCCACCCGCGATCATCGCCGCCTGCTCGAGCCGCCGTTGCAGCTCGATGCCGCCGAGCGGCCGCGACAGCCCGAGACGATCGAGATCCGCGAGCTCGACCGCGACCACGAGCCCGGAGTTCGCGTACGGCGAGTCGCGCCGTGACAGGCTCATGCCGTTGACGACGAGCCCGTCCTGCTCCGTCGCCGCGGGCACGATCCAGCCGCCGGGGCACATGCAGAACGAGAACGCGCCGCGCCCATCCGACGGCGTGAACGCCAGGCGGTACGGCGCCGGCGGCAGCTTCGAGTGGCCCGCCGCACGTCCGTACTGGATGCGGTCGATGAGCGGCTGCGGGTGCTCGATGCGCACGCCCATCGCGAACGGCTTCGCCTCGAGCTGCACGCCCGCGCGCATCAGCACGCCGTGGACATCGCGCGCCGAGTGCCCCGTCGCCGCCACCACCGCGCGGCCGATCACCTCGCCGCCATCGGCGAGCCGCACGCCGATCGCGCGGCCATCGCGCACCACGAGCTCGGTGACGCGCGCGCCGAACCGCACGCTCGAGCCCACGCTCTCGAGGCGCTCGCGCAGCGCGGTGATCACCTTCGGCAGCTTGTTCGAGCCGATGTGCGGGCGCGCATCGATCAGGATGTCGGGCGGCGCGCCGTGTAGCGCGAGGATCTCGATGACGTCGCGCACGTCGCCGCGCTTGTGCGAGCGCGTGTACAGCTTGCCGTCCGAGTACGTCCCCGCCCCGCCCTCGCCGTAGCAGTAGTTGCTATCCGGATCGACGACGCCGTGCTGGGTCAGCCCCTTGAGATCGCGCCGCCGTGCCTGCACCGGCTTGCCGCGATCGACGATCACCGAGCGCACGCCCGCGCGCGCCAGCTCGTACGCGCAGAACAGGCCCGCGGGCCCGCCGCCGATGATCACCACCGGATCGCCGCTGACCTCGCGCACCGGCGGGCCGCCGACCGGCTCCTCCGCGCCCTTGACGCCGAGGATCAGGTGGAACCGGATCCGCCCGCGGCGGGCATCGATCGAGCGCTTGCGCAGCTCGAGCGGGGGCAACGCCGCGACCGACATGCCGAGCTGCTGCGCGAGCTTGCGCTTCAACGTCTCCGGATCATCGGGCTCGTCGAGGCCGAGCTCCACCGTGTAGTCCTGGTCGGCGGCGAGAGCCATCGGCGCGCCATGTTACGACGCCGCCCCGCGAGGCGTCCCGATCTGAGGTGCGCCTCTTCGTCGTCCCGAGCCGCGAGTCAGCTCGGTTGCGCGGCCGCCTGATCCGGCGCCTTCGGCGTCGCCGCGTCCTGCGCGCTCACCACGAAGCTGCTGTGCACGAACGCGGTCTGGCCCTTGTACTGGATCTCGACCCAGTCGCCGCTGTGGCCGATGGCCTCGACGACCGTGCCCTTGGTCAGGCGACCGACGATGTTGCCCTTGCCGATCTTCGGCGACGACCGTACCCGCAGCACGCTCGCGGTGATCTTCACGGGCCCGAGGTCGGCCTTCGCACCGCCGCTGCCCTCGTTCTCCGCGTCGTCGTCCTTGGCGGCATCGGCGGCCTTCGTCGGCCCCTCCGCCTCGTTCGGATCCTTCAGCACCTCGCTCGCGCGGAGCACCGCGGGCGGCTTGACCTCGGCCGACGAGGCGATCACCGTCTCGTCCTTGAGGACCTTGGAAGTCTCGATCGGCGCCTTGGGATTCTCGGCGTGCGCATTGTTGGGCAGCGTCTCGAAGTCCATCATTTCGGCCGTCAGCTGCCGATCCTTCGAAGACTGCCCCGGGCGATTGAGCGGATCGTCCTTGAGAACCTCCGCGGTGGCCTGGTCCGTAGCCTCCTTGCTCGGACTCTTCGGAGCAGCTTTCGGTGAACCGCCGACTCCCAATTCCTGATCGGAGGCATTCATCTCCGCGACAGCTGCTTGGGCCTTGGTCCGCTGCTTGTCGTCGTTGCCCCCGCCGTTCGTCGTGGCTACCGCGTTGTCGACCATCGGGTCATTCTTGGACCCGGGCAGTGGTCCGTGACCCT
>JAYVLW010000458.1:0-6092 GCA_043759315.1 Myxococcales bacterium | reverse complement strand
ACGGCCGGTGTTCGCCATCGAGAGCGTGCCCGGCTCGTTCGAGATCTTGTGCGCCGGCGGGTGCTCGTCCTGCACGTTGCCGAGCGGCGAGTTACCGGTGCCGCAGCGCGGGCTGTTCGGATCCTTCGAGTACTCGCATCCGAACTGGATCATGAAGTTCTGGATCACGCGGTGGAAGTGAAGGCCGTCGTAGAAGCCGAGCTTCACCAGCTTGACGAAGTTACCGGCGGTGACCGGCATCTTGTCCTGATAGATCTCCGCCTTGAAGGTGCCCAGCGAGGTCTCGAACGTCGCAACAGGATTCGGCATGGCGGAGTCGTATCACGATCGATACGGGCTCCGCTCTACTCCCGCGCCAGCTCTTCCTCGATCGCGACCTCGCCTTCCCGGTATGTCGGGTAGGTCAGCGTCAGCCCGAGCGTCTCCTTGAGACGTGTGTTCTTGATCTTCCGATTCCGGTGCGCCACGCGCGTCCCACCCGGCTCGTAGAGGGCGCGCGATCCGGGCATCTTGACGTTCATCCGCTCGGCCAGCCACGTCGCGTAGTCGCGCTGCGTCGTGGGCTCGTCGTCGGCGACCAGCAGCAGAGCTCCGGTCTCCGCGCGATCCTCCGCCGCGAACACGACCTTGACCACGTCGTCCACGTGGATGCGCGAGATCGCGTGCGCGCCGCCGTCGAGTAGCTTGTAGTCGCCCTTGCGCAGACGCTCGCGCACCCCGCGCCCCGGGCCGTAGACCGGGGCGAGCCGGAGCACCACGGTGCGCAACCGATCGAACTGGTTCTGCGTGATCACGAGCTCGTCGGTCTGCACGCCTTTCATCGGCGGATCGTCGTGCGTGACGTCGGTGTCCTCGTCGATCCAGACGTCGTCGTCGGGCAGCGGGCCGTACATACCGCTCGAGCTGAAGTAGATGAAGGAGTTCGCGCCCACGCTGTACGCCGCCTGCAGCGCGCCCCTCACCGCGGCGCCCGGCGGGCCCGAGGTCGCCGGCGGGATCGAGTACACGACCGTCGCGCCGTGCAGCCCCGAGACGGCGGCCGTGAGCTGCTTGGGGATCGATGCATCCAGGTACTTCACCTCGATGCCCTTCTGCGCGAGATGCGCGAGGCGTCCCGTCCCACGGGCACACACGCGGACGGTGCGGCCCGCCGCCCGCGCGGCGAGCGCGAGTCGGGTACCGACGTAGCCACAGCCGAGGACGAGCAGCGGAGCGTCGCTCAAGACATCCCATCGATCGCGAGCGCGATCATCGCGACGAGCTTCTGCGCTTCCTCGTTCTCGATGTTCGCCTTGATGAACTCGTGCACCGGCAGCTGCGCCTTCTCGAGCCGGGCCAGCGGCTCGCCGCGCGCGGCCGCATCGAGGTCCTCGTACGACAGCGTCCGGATCTTGCCGCCGTTGCGCTGATAGCACTGGGCGATCAGAGCGATGTGGAAGATCACTCCGACGATCGCCTCCGCGCCACCCAGCTCGCGCTCGTGCGCGCTGATGAACTGCGCCACCGGCGTCTGCGACTGGACGAAGCCGCCCACGAGCACCGACGAGTAGTTCGGATCGCCCATCTTCTGTGACGCCTCGGTGACGACCGCGGCGACCTGTTCTTTCGTTAGCTTCATCACAGCTCCAGCGCCGGGATCTCGGGACGCACCGGCGCGAACCGACATAACGCCTCGGCGGTCAGCGCCGCAATGTCCGCAGCCAGGTTGGTGCAGAACGCCTTGCGCGCGGGACCGGTGAAGTCCCCGTGGGGACGGACCAGCGAATCGCAGACCACGTCCGGCGCGGCCTGGTGCGCGAACAACTTCGCCTGCCACGCGCCCTGGTACCAGCTCACTGCCTCGCGCAACGCGGGCGTGACGGCGCCGGTCGGGCTAGGATCGCCCAGCAGCTCGCCGAGGACCTGCTCTCCGGCCCGGATCGCACCGCAGGTGCCCTTGCCGGTGATCCCGCCACGACGCAGCGACTGGTACGCCGGCGTGGCGAGGCCGAACGTCTCCGCCAGCGCGATGCCGCAGCTGCGGTGGGGTGTTCTCGTCCCTTCATAGAGCACGAAGGCCGTGTCGCGCGCTGCCGCGACATACGCCGCCTCGTCGGGCGTGAGCGTTCGCTCGCTGGACTCGGCCATGGCGGAATGCTACTGCCGTGGAGGTCCGTCGTCGAGAACCGTGCAAGCTCCTCTGATTCCCAGCGATCTGCCGGCGCTGCGGCGCGCGCTCGCGGTCTCGGTCCTCGTGCACGTGTTGCTCGGTGGCATCGCGGGCCTCGTCCTCGACCGATCGAGTCCCAAGGAGGTCGACCTCGTCGATATCGAGGTCGCGCCGCCGCCACCGAAGGTCGAGGCGCTACCCGAGGAGGTCGCCAGGATGCCCGAGCGGCCCACGCCCGGGAAAGACGAGACAGATCCTGCGAGCACGATGCCGATGCCGCCCGAGCCGGGCATCGCGATCGACGCGGGGGTGGATGCGCCGCCCGATGCGCCGCCCGACGCGCCGCCCGACGCGCCGCCCGATGCGCCGCCCGACGCGGTGGTCGATGCGCCGCCGCTGATCGCGGAGGTGGAGGCGGGCGTGCCCGACGACGCGCAGACCGTCGCGATCGCCGATGCAGGCGTCGATGCGCCGATGGTCGCGACCGCCGACGATGCGGGCGCCATCGCTGACCTCGGCGAGGCCGGCGCTGGCGATGCGGTGGCGATCGCGGATCTCGGCGATGCCGGCACGACGGGCGACGCGACCATCGTCGGGACGGCCGGATCGGGCGCGGGCTCCGCCTCCGGATCGGGCGATGGCTCCGGCTCCGGCAGCGCGGGCTCCGCATCGATC
This sequence comes from Myxococcales bacterium, assembly GCA_043759315.1. GTDB lineage: Bacteria > Myxococcota_A > Polyangia > Haliangiales > Haliangiaceae > JABFXX01. The sequence goes on along the minus strand of JAYVLW010000458.1, from coordinate 3,268 downwards.
GCGATGGAGAACGGCTCGGGCTCCGGCGTGGCCGGTCAGACCACCGAGCCCGCCGTCGAGGGTGCGCCGACGACCGCCGGCACCGCGGCGAACCTCCTCACGTACTTCCCGCAGGGGCACATCCTCACGGTGCTGATCCGGTTCGATCGCCTCCGCGGCACCGAGTGGGCGGCGCAGGCCGAACGCCTGATCTCGCCGATGCCTGACTACCAGTTCCTGTTCGGTGGCGCGGACGCCAAGATCACCGAGAAGCTCGATACCCTGGTCGTCTCCACGTTCTCGCCCAAGGATATCAACGCGACCACGCTCGTCGGCCGCACGCAGCTTGGCCGGGCCGGGCTGCGCGATCTGCTCTCCGCCGCCGCGCCGGTCACGTGGACCACGACCAAGGCCGGCCTGCTCGGCAAGCGCACCCGCACGTACCGCGGCGACAAGCGCGTGTTCCTGTCGCCGTTCAGGGGCTGGTTCCTGCTCGCGCAACCCGCGGATCTCGGCAAGCTCGCACCGACCGCGGGCGATCCCGACGCGATCATCGCGACCACGAAGCTGCCGACCTGGCTCACCGGCATCCGGGCCATCGAGAAGGAGTCCGGGACCGATACGCGCGGGCCTTCCCTTGTCGTCACGCTCGCGCTCGGCGGCAAGCGCTTCGACCTCGGCGACAACGACTTCGGCCTCGGCATCAAGACGCTCCCCACGCCCGACCGGCTGTCGCTCGCGATGGAGCTCGTCAAGCAGGGCTGGCTGGTGCGCGGCAACATGCGGTTTCTATCGGACCGCGAGGCCTCCGAGTTCATCGCCGCCGCCGAGGCCGTACGCGACCGCGTAGGCGACTCCACGGCGATCCAGCTCGTGATCGGCAAGCCGCTGGCGCGCGTCGTCAAGAACCTGTCGTTCGCGCGTACGGGTGGTCGCGTGTCCTACGCCACATCCATCTCGATCGCCGATGCGCGCGCCATCCTCGCCGCCACGGCCCAACAGCTCGACGGTTACTTCAGGCCGTGACACGCTAAGGCGTGCGCTTGCACCCGGCCCTGCTGCCGCTCCTCGGCGCACTCTCGTGCGGCGCGCCGGCGCAGCACCAGCCGCTCTACGCTGCCGGCACCGAACGCGACGATGGCCACGGCATCCTCGCCCGTGCGTCCTCGCATCTGATGACGGATGACGACGGCGACTCGCCGACGCTCCCCGCGCGCAATTCGATACCGCGTCGGTACGACGAGAGCTACGGCGGCGCCGGGTACGGCGGCGATGCGTACGGCGGCAGCTCGTACGGCGGCGCGACCTACGCGAGCTACGCGCCACCCCCGTGGGGCTATCCGTCCGTCAACCGGATGCCGCACTACCAGCAGCAGGTGGGGCTCTCCGCCGCGCTCGCAGGAACGATCTCGTGGCGCGGCGCGATCCCGAAACTCACCACCTCGTGCGGCACGATCGATCCCCTCCCGATCAGCGCCGAGCGCGGTGTCGGCGGTGCGCTCGTCTACATCGAGAAGTTCACCACCGGCCGCGTGCTGCCGAACGCGATGGGCGAGCAGCGGCCGTCGCTCGTCGGCGGTGTCGTGGTCAAGCGCGGCTGCGTGTTCGCACCGACCGCGCAGGTCGTGAACCCGCTACCTGCCCAGCTCGCGATCCACGGCGATGCCACGCGCACGCGCATCGCGATCACCACGCCTGGCGCCGCGGCAGCCGGCAGTCCGACCGAGCTGCAGGAGGCTGGACGCGTCGCGCTCCAGCTCAAGATCGGCGTCACGCGCGTCGAGGCCGCGGACGGGTCGCTCGGCGCGGCGTGGATCGTCGGCATCGACACGCCGTACTTCGCCGTCACCGACGACGCAGGGCGGTTTCGCATCGACGAGCTCGCGCCCGGCAGCTACGACGTGACGATCTGGCAGCCGCCGATCCCGACGGTCAGCGCCGGCAAGCTCGTCTACGGTGCGCCGGTGACGCTCCATCGCACGGTCCGCGTCGACACCGCGAAGACCAGCCGTCTCGACGTTTCGCTCGGGAAGTAGTCCGGCCGCGTCCGGCCCGCGTCCACATCGTCCGCGGTTCGGACGTTTCGGACACGCGGGGCGAACAAGTTCGCGGGGATAGGGATGGCACTCCGGTTGCTCTAGCTTCCGGCATGCAAAAGAAACAATTCAAGATCCTCGCCGAGCTGCCACGTCACGACGGCACCGGCACCTTCCTGATGAAGTGCGGAACCGGCTTCGAGAACCGCGACGCATCGATCAACGGCTTCCTCGAGTTCCTGCCGCTCGCGGCGTTGGGCCCAAAGGGCATCAAGCTCCACATCCGCGAGCTCGATGCGCGCGATCTCGAGAAGCGCGAGGCCTACCGCGCCGCTGCGACGGCGCGCGCGCCCGAGCCGTCCGCCGGTGCGGGCGACTCGCTTCCGTTCTGACCATCGTCTCGGCGTCTGAAAGGACTTCCCCATGACCACGCTCAACAAGCTCGCGTATCGCGTTCCCACATTGATCGCGCTCGTCGCTCTCGTCATGGCGATGGGCGGCTCCTGGACCACGTCGGCGTCCGCTGCACCCACCATCGCCGTGTCGGCCCCGAAAGCCGCACCCGACGATCCCGGTCCACGCCCGGTCAAGAAGGCACCGGCGGGTCGCATCAACCTCAACACCGCGAGCGAGGAGCAGCTGATGCTGCTGCCCACGGTCGGCCCTGCAAAGGCCGAGCGGATCGTCGCCTGGCGGAAGAAGAACGGCGGCTTCAAGCGCGTCGCCGATCTGCGCCGCGTGAAGGGCTTTGGCTACAAGACCTTCAAGCGCCTCGAGCCGCTGCTCGATATCAAGGGTGACACCACGCTCGCGCAGAAGTGATCGTTCATGCCGGTGCAGCAGCGTGCCCTCCCTCGCGCTGCTGCGCCGGCCCCTCTTCGCCGGTGAAGCGAGGCTTGCCTCGGCTCCGCCCAACCGGCAGCTGATCTTCATGCCGGTGCGGCAGCGTCGCCCTCCCTCGCGCTGCCGCGCCGGCGCCTTACTTTCTTGTTCGGTGCTGTGTTGATCCACTGGGTCCGGATCGGGAATCCGGGATCTGTACCCGTACCCGACCGACACCGGCGGGTGCCGACACCGATGCCGACACCGATGCCGAGGCCGATGCCGATGCCGAGGCCGATGCCGATGCCGATGCCGATACCTACCGATGGGTTCGCGGGGAATCGGAATCGGAATCGGAATCGGAATCGGAATCGGAATCGGAATCGGAATCGGAATCGGAATCGGAATCGGAATCGGAATCGGAATCGGAA
>JAYVLW010000457.1:0-5901 GCA_043759315.1 Myxococcales bacterium | reverse complement strand
TCCGAGATCCCGGGCGTGGTACAGCCGTCGTGCGATCCGCGGCAGGTAGGCCATGCTGTCCGCGATGTGATGCGAGCGCTGCTCGAAGATCGCGCGTCGTTCGTCCTGCGCCATCGCCCACCACGCCGCTGACTTGCGGATCGGGATCAACGCCGCGCACGTGGCCTCGCTGCGCCCGAGCGGAGGAGATCGGGGCACGAGCTGGTCGTGCTCGGATCTCTCGACATACCGGGCGTGCCCTGCCACCCCGCGAAGCACCCATGCGGCCTCCGCCACCGCGGGAGCTGGCGTCGCTTCGATCGCGAGGTAGGCGGCGCTCGGCAACGTCGGCCCCGTGACGCCGGTGATCCGGTCGATCTGCCAGCGACCGGCCGGGCCTGCGATGAACGTCGCCGGGTGGAGGTTCGCGAGGTACACGCTTGCTCTGTACGCCGTCCGAGCCGGTCCGGTTACGGCTACGTGCTCGGGCGATGGGTCTGCGGGGCCGGGGCCGGGAGCATGCCGAAGAACCGGTCCATCTGGTCCTTCTGCTTCGGCGGCATGTACTCGAAGTTGCGACCGCGGTCGATGATCTCCCAGAACTCCTTCGACTCGACGCGGCCGAGCTGCTCGCGGATCGACTTCAGGCGATCGCGATCCTCCCCCGCCATGTCCTGGGCGATCTTGTGCGCGCGCTCGTCGGCGCCGCTCGACAGGTAGTAGCAGGCGAGCTTGATCTGCGCCTTGCGGATGCCCTGGAGGCCCGACTCCTGGCGCTTCTGGCGCAGCGGCTGGTCGAGCTCGAGGAACATCGCGAACATCTTGTCGTCGAGTTCGTGGCCGTGCTTCAGCGAGTGGGCGAACTCGCAGAGCGCCGACACGTCGTACGCGACGGTCTCGGTGACGAAGCCCAGCTGCATGTCGTAGCTCGTGCGGCCGTAGTAGATCATGTGCTTGACGCCGGCGATCGCGAGGTCATCGGCCTTGCCCCGGATCATGCTCTCGACGAGCAGCCGGTACTGGTTCATCACGTTGTACGCGGTGCGCACGGCGCGGGCGTTGAGCGCGGCCCGCAGGTACGAGTTCATGAACCGGAACGCCAGCTCGACGACGGCGCGATCGCCCTTGGCGAGGGCCGCCTCGCCGACGTAGCGGGTGTCGATCGCGATCAGGTAGTTGATGTCGGGCATCTCGCCCTGCGCCTCGGCGTAGATGCCGAGGTACTGGCGCAGCGCCTTCCACTCGAGCCAGGTGTGATCGGCCTCGAGCTCGCGCAGCGACTCGGGATCCATCGCGACGAAGTCCGGGTTGTCGCGGATACGCTCGCCGATCTTGAACCAGCCCGGCTCCGCGCGGCCCTTGATCGCGAGGTAGCCGATCACGAGGTCCTTGATCGCATCGACCGAGCGGCTCGCGATGATCTTGTCCTTGCCGGAGATCGAGTTGGACGTGATGTCCGTCATCTCCTCGAGTGCGACGAGCGCCGGCGCCTGGCCGACCGCGATCTCCTCGGGGTCCTTCGACGTCGCGGAGGACAGCATGTCGTCCGCGGCCTCGCTCTGGATGCGCGCGATCAGGTTGACCGGCTCGAGAAACCGGAACACGTACATGAAGTACGGCAACATGATCACGATGCCGAAGCAGGTGGCCACCATCATCGCGAACACGGTGGCGCGCGGCACGAACTCGGAGTGCAGCGACAGCGACAGGAACACCCCGACGACGCAGGTGCAGACGTAGTAGGCCATCACCGCGACGTTCGTTCGATCGCGGAGGAACATCCGTGCGACGCCGGTGTAGCGATCCGATGTCAGCTGGACGAGGAGCGAGACGACGGTGATCACGATGCCGAGCACCGCCGCGGTCATGCCGGCGAGGCCCGACAGCGCATCGGAGATCAGCGACGGCTCGAACCGCACGTAGCGCCCGAGCGGGTCCGAGTAGTTCGTGTGCGGGACGCCGCCCGTGACGTAGTGATCGATCAGGTAGAACACCGCGAACCCGACGAGCGCGATGCCGCCGAGGATCACCATCGGTACGAGCCACAACCGCAGACCGGTGCGGTGCGACTGGCGGCGACGGCGTGCGTTCACGCCTCGGACCTTACCTCACTGCAGCGCGGCCGGGACAACACCCGGCGTTGGGTTCCCGAATCCGGTCGAGTCCCAGGTGGCGGCGGTATCCTCGGAGGTTTCGTCGTCCCCGGTGATCCCGTTCCCCCCACCACTCTGGGTCTCGTGTCCAACCTCGGTCACGAGGCGCTTGGTCGATTTTCCCGAGGCGGGCGTGGAGCCCTGCATCGGGAGCGTGCGGGCATCGGCCGCATACGCCGTGGCCGCGGTGCCGGTATCGGGACCGTCCATCGCGACCGTGCTCTTGTCGACGAGGCCGTTGCCCACGGTCGGCGCGCCAGCGAGCATGAGGTCGACGTCCTTCACCAGGTCTCCCTGACCGTCCCAGCGGAACAGGGCGATGATCTCGCCGGCGTTGGTCAGGCTCGGGACGCCGTTGGAGACGATGTTCGTCATCGTCAGGCTCGCGATCGAGTACGTCGGCGCGATGCCGTACGCGGTCGTGAAGGCCGCGGTCGTATCGAGCGCCACCGTGATCACGCCGTGCGCGGCGATCGAGGCGCCGGCCGGGAACTTCGCGAGGAAGTCGGTCGAGTCGATCGTGGTCATGCCCGCGGGGATCCGGAAGTAGTTCCCGTTGTCGGACAGGTAATAGGTCGAGAGGTCGACCGCCGTGTTGCTCGGGTTCGCGATCTCGACGAACTCGCCGGTCGATGGCGCGAGCACGATCTCGGTGAGCAGGAGCGACGAGCTGCCGCCGCCCGAGCCGGTCGGGGCATCGGGCATCGGCGTGACCGCGGCGTCGACTCCGGGCTTCCCGTCGGGCGATCCGGTCTGCGCGTCCGCCTGGCCCTGCTCGAGCATCGAGCCGCGGGCGCAACCACCGAGGGCTGCCACCGTCACGACCAGCGCGCTGAGCTTCACGGAACGTGGGGTACCAAACCCGGGGCAGATCGGACAAGCCCAATCGTCGGCCAGGATTCACACCACGGCGGTGTTTTCCGTCCTGCCACCGGGTCGCGACGGACCTGCGGCCGACGGGCCCTCAGGGGGTTGATCCGTGCACACGGATCACCCCACCCGGCCGTAGTTTTTGTATCGTGGCCCCACCTTCAACCAAGGAGCCTGCTGTGGCCGAAGTGACCCTCGAAGAACGTGGAAGAGCGCTGGAAGATCAGTTCTTCGAGAAGGAGAACAAGCTGAAGCTCGCCCACATGAAGGAGAAGCTGGACGCCCAGCGATCTCGGGAAGAGCTCCGCAAGGCGTCGGGGATGACGGACGACGCCGTGCTCGACAAGCTCGTCGCGCTCGGCCTCGCGTCCAACACGATCGCCGCACTGTCGCTGGTGCCGCTGATCTCGGTGGCGTGGGCCGACGGGACGATCCAGGACAACGAGCGCACCGCGATCCTCCAGGGCGCCCACGGCAAGGGCCTCGAGCAGGGCACGGACGGCTACGAGCTGCTCCAGACCTGGCTGGCGAAGAAGCCGAGCGAGGATCTGTTCACGGCGTGGGAGGCGTACATCAAGACGCTGACCGTGCAACTCAACGAGGAGCAGAACCGGCTCCTCAAGAACCAGATCGTCGGGTTCGCGAAGATGGTCGCGGCAGCGGCGGGTGGCATCCTCGGGTTCGGCAAGGTGTCGGGCGACGAGGAGAAAGTGCTGCACCGGATCGAAGCGGCGTTCCCGCACTGATGCCCTGGCTTGGCAGGACCGGCGTCAAGGTGTCGCGCGTCGCGCTCGGCACGATGTCGTTCGGCGGGGATGCCGACGAGGCGACCGCGCAGGCGATCTGGCGCGCAGCCCGCGACCTCGACATCAACCTGATCGACACGGCCGACGTCTACAACGAGGGCCGGTCGGAGGAGATCCTCGGGCGCCTGATGAAGGGCGAGCGCGATCAGATCGTGCTCGCCACCAAGGCCTACTTCCCGATGGGAAAGGGCCCGAACGATCGCGGCTCGTCACGCTTTCACCTGGTGCGCGCCGTCGAGGCGAGCCTGCGCCGGCTGCAGACCGATCGCATCGACGTGTTCTACCTGCACCGGTTCGATGACGTCGCCGACCTCGGCGAGACGCTGCGCGCCGTCGAGGATCTGGTCCGGACGGGAAAGATCCTGTACCCGGCGTGCTCGAACTTCTCGGCGTGGCAGGTCGCGCACGCGCTCGGGCTGCAGCGCACCGGGGGCTGGGCGCCGCTGGTGGCGGTGCAGCCGATGTACAACCTCGTCAAGCGGACCGCCGAGATCGAGCTGCTGCCGATGGCGCAGGCGCTCGGCGTCGGCGTCATCGCGTACAGCCCGACCGGCGGCGGCTTGCTCACCGGCAAGTACGGCGTCGGCAAAGCACCCCCGAAGGGCCGCCTGCTCGACACCAAGATGTACACGACGCGCTACGCCGACCCCGCGTTCTACGAGGTCGCCGACAGGTTCTGCGCCTTCGCGCGCGACTACGGCGAAGCGCCCGCGGCCCTCGCCGTGGCGTGGGTCGCGTCGCACCCTGGCGTGACCAGCGTGCTGGTCGGCGGACGAAACGTCGAGCAGTTAGCCCCGACGCTCGCCGCCAACAGCATAGAGCTGGACCAGGAGACGAGAGCGCGAATCAGCGCCCTGTCCCCCGAGCCCCCGCCCGCTACCGACCGTAACGAGGAGACCACCGCGCACAACTACGGCGCGCGCTGAGGCCGCCCCGATCAGCCGAGCTTCAGGATCTGGAACCGGTAGAGCAGGAAGACGAGCGAGCTGACGATGGCGATGACGCCGATCAGCACCTGCACGCCTGCCAGCTTCTTGCCGAGCTCCTCACCCTTCGCAGCGCCACCGGCGCTGAGCTTGGCGAGCATCGGCATTCCAAACAGGATGCCGAGCAAGATCGAACAGGCGAGCATGCCCAGGATCGAGATGCCGAACAGCGGGGCGAACTTGATGAACGCCATCATCACGCTGATCCCGATGTTGATGAAGAGGTTGTAGATACCCCAAGCGAGGAGCGCGATTCCGATCGTCGCTTGATAGGGCTGGATCTTTCCGATCAGCTCCGCAGCGTTCGGCTTCTTCGCCAAGATCAGGCCAGATGCGGCCAAAATTCCACCAGCAATGCACATCAACGGAAGTAGAAGGTCCATCGGTCTCCCCTTTTGACCGCGCGAAAGAATCGCGACGTGCGGTGATGTTAAGCCGCTCCACATCGCCGGCGCAACTCGTCCAGGCGCGGGAGTAGTTCAATAAGCATCGACCATCATCAGATTCGTGTGTGGTTTCCCGCTGTGCGGCTCCCCGGCCCGTGCCGAAAGCTCGTCGAGACCGACGCCGGACAGGGTCCCAAGCTCGGACTTCCACCTACGTGCAAGCGCGTTGTCGATTTTCACCGCCGCGCGAGATCCCCACAGCAGGAGCTGTCCGCGCCGGAACGGCTCGGTCTCGTGAACGAGGCCGGCGTGGACGTGCGCGATCGCAGCCTCGGGCGCACGCTGATCGAGCGCGAGCCAGGCGGCGATGATGCGCAGCGATGGATCGTCGGGAGCACACACGACAGCGCGCTCGATCGCGGCGCGTGCGGCGGGCATGTCGTGCGAGCCCTCATATGCGCGCGCCAGCTCGTGAATGTGACGCGTGGCCTCGTCGTGCGCGGCAACGAACCCGGGGAGTGACGCGGCGGTGAAGCCCGAGCCGTCGGTGGCCCCGAGCTCCCAGCCGCCCGCCGGCCCGTCCCAGCTCCAGCCGACCGCAGCCCACGCGCCCTCGCAGGTCGGCGCACGATCGACGCCGACCCACGCGCGGCGGGACAGCGGTGCGATCACGACCGCGTGGACGTTGAGCGCCTGCGCCAGGGTGGAGCCGAAGTGGCGG
>JAYVLW010000456.1:0-7561 GCA_043759315.1 Myxococcales bacterium | reverse complement strand
GGCGCGACGTAGGTCTCGAACACGAGCCCGCAGCCGTCGTCCGCGACATCGAACGACGCGCGCTGGTGCGTGGTGGGGTTGAGCCAGATCGTCGGACCGTCGGTGTCGCTGCGCTGCCCGCCGCCCCACGCATCGTGGAGCTGTGCATCGAGCCGCGCGCACAGGCGATCGCGGCTCTCCGCCTCGCCGGTGAACAGGTCGAGAGAGATCCGGGCGATCGGTCCCCGATCCGAGGGTCCGTAATCGATCTCCGACGCGGTACGAGCCCGGAGCTCCCGCAGCGCGTCCTGGGTCGCCTCCGGAAGCGCCTCGCGATCGCGGCCGAGCGCGAGGCCGGCGAACGCGCTGCCCAGGCTCGCCGCTTCGGCGCCGGTCAGCGTGCGCGCGATGGCGAGGACCTCATCGAAGTGCTGGCGCTCGGCGGCGGTGGCCTCCGCGTGCGCCGCGGCCACCTCCTGCATGTGGCGCATGTACGCCTCCTCGGTGTCGAGCTCGGGCTCGGGCTCGGGCTCCTTCGTCGTCGCGGTCTCCCGGATCGCGAGGCCGAACAGCGCGAGCACGACCGCACCCATCACGAACGTCGATCTCGGCAGCGCCATCGACGAGAAGGCTACTACAGGCGCGCTTCGTACGAGAGCCAGAACTGCAGCTCGGGGTTCGGCTCGCGAACGTCGGAGCTCTTGCGCTTGTCGAGCCAGAACTTGGTATCGAAGCGGACGGAAAGCGCGTCCCGCTCGCGCAGCCGGAACTCGGCCTGGACCTGACCCGTGAACGAGGTCTCGAGGTAGGTCGGCTTCGACACCGACTCGTTGAGGTAGCGCACGCGTGCGCGCAGATGGAAGTCCTTGTTCGGGCGATAGCGGCCGATGCCCCACACCGCGACATCCTGGCGGAACGCGGTCTTCGAGGCCGCCGTCGCGTTGTCGTCGAGGAGCTGGTGCTCGAGCTGCAGCGTGAGCTCGAGGTCGCGCTGCGGCTCGTAGGACCCGCGCACGATGGTGGTCAGCTGGCGCCCGGCGCAGGGTACGGGACCATCGATCGGATCGGTCTCGGTGATCACCTCGAAGCACTGATCGTGCCCGCCGCGCGTCAGGTCCTTGTCCTGGTAGCGCAGCCACAGGCCGAGCTTGAGCTCGTCGGTCGAGCGCACGTCGGTGCGGACGTAGGAGTCGAGCTTCGGCTGCCAGTTGCTCGCCTTGATCGACGAGGGCGGCACCCAGGCATCGATCAGCGCGCGCAGGACGTAGCGCTTCGTGGTCTTGAGGTAGCGCACGCGGAGGCCGGCCTCGTCGCGGGCACGCTGGCCATCGAACTCGTCGGCCTGCGCGATCGGCCGCCCGTACGGGTTCGCGAACTCGGTCGAGTAGTAGCGGGCGACGAGCTCGAGCTCTTCCTTCTTCTTCGTCGCGGTCATCCGCAGGATCGCGGCCGGGCCGCCACCGGCGAGCACGCGGTCGGTGGCGTTCTGGCCATCGGGATCCACGACGGTGGTCACGTTGAGGCCGGCCTCGCCGAAGATGTCGAGCCAGTCGCGGCCGAACGAGAAGTTCGCACCGGCGGCGCCGAACTTGCGGCCCGTCGGATACCGCGACCACTCCTGGAAATCGAGGGCGAGCCCCTTCACGAGGTTGGTCTCCGTCGCTCCGTACGCGGTGATGCCGACGGAGTTCCGGCGATCCGCGAAGTACGCGAGGTTCATACCGACGAGCTTCTCGGCGAACACGTTCGGCAGGGTCTGGTACGCGAAGGCGGGCGCCGGCTGCAGCGGATTCCCGTCGGGGCGCACGTACACGGGCGGCGCCTTGCACTCCGCGGTCGTGTCGTGAGGGTCGTCGCAGATGCCGCTGTCGACAAGCTCGTACTGGTAGATCGAGCGCGTCGAGGCCGAGGCCCAGCCGAACACCTGGAGCCAGCCTGCGCCGGAGATCTCGAGCTTCTTCGCGCCCAGGCCCACCCCGAACAGCGCATCGCGCCACGCGAAGTCCGGCGTCAGGTACTTCTGTGGCACGTCCTGCGGACACGGCGTGGCACCGAGCTCGCCCGTCGACTTCTTGCAGTCGCGATCGAGATCCGGCCCGTAGAACAGCTGATCGTCGAGGTAGACGCCGTTCGGCGTGTAGTCCGACGAGTTGTCGAAGATCAGCTTCTGGCCGAAGCCGGCGCGGAAGCTGCCGACGATCGCGGCGACTTCGTCCGTCTCCCACTTGAAGAACGCCTTGGGCGCGTGAAGCTGGTAGCTGCGGTCATCGGCGATCAGCGCGTTGCGGTTCGCGTCGTACGCCGGATCGCCGATCTTGAGACGCGTGGTGGTCAGCGCCACGCCCGCGCTCAGGTGCTTGTAGGCGGTGAACCGCGCGCGCAGCATCACCGGCGGCGCGAGGCTGTCGCTGGCGGCGATCCGCGACATCACGCGGACCCAGCCGTGCAGGTTCATCGGGTTCTCGCCGGGCGGCCTGACCACGAGGAACACCGAGATCGCGAGCAGCTTCTCCTGCGAGAGCGCACCGGCGGCGACCAGGTCCGACGGGTCCCGGATGATGCCCTTCTGCAGCTCGCGGAACGCGAGGATCTTGTCGACGTCGCCGTAGGTGAGGTTCGGGAGGTTGTACATCTCGCTGCGATTCGCGGTGGCGAGATCCACGCCGCGGGACAGCAGATCGAGCAGCTGATCGTACGTGTCCTGCGAGATGTCCTGCGAGGCCAGCAGGTCCTCGAGATCGGACTGGTCATCGATATCGATGAACGTCTCGTACGGGATCGCCCCCGCCGTACGAGTGCCGAGCAGCACCGCGAGACACGCGAGGATCGCCGTGCGCACCGTGATCGAGGCTAACACGATGACCCTCGCGGCTCAGTTACACGGGATCGGATTACACGCGCCCCACAGCCCGCGATTCGCCGCCTTGGCGGCGGCCTCGATGGCCTTGAACTCGTCGAGGCGCGAGTCGCCGTCGGGGGGAATGTGAAGGAGACAGCCGTAGCCGCGATCGAGCATCCGCGAGTTGACCTCGACCCCATCGACGCTGACGTACGCGAGGGTGCGGCCGAACCGGTCCTTGCACTCGACATCGTAGGACAGCTCGACCGTCTTTCCGAGGACGAGATCGGTGTTGAACTTGACGGCCTCGGCGCCGAAGCAGTCGTTGTGGCCGCTCGTGGTCTCCGGGGCGTTGACCATCAGGTAGCGGATCTTGACGCCGGTCTCGAGCTCGATCGTATCGCCGTCGACGATCCGCGTGACCAGCGCGGAGCTCGGCCCACACTCCGAGCCACCGTCGCATCCGGCGCTGGACGACCAGACGAGCGCGGCGAGAGCGGCAGCCCGGGCTAGGGGCATTGCGGGTTCTGCGCCTTCGGCGTGCCCTTGTTCGACATGTCACCGTAGCCGCTGACCCCGGGGCAGAAGTTCGTGATCGTGTCGTTGCCCGTCGCCGTCTCGGAGTCCGGATCGAGCGCCTTGGACACGCCCGAGGTCACGGACGGGTACGTGATGACGTCGAGCACGGTGGCGCCGTCGCGGACCTCGATGTTGCCGGTGGTATCGACCATGCTGAACGTGAACGTCGCGTCGACGGCGGGGAGCATCGCGTTGACCGCGGGATCGTTCGAGCGCGCGAACAGGGCGAAGGCGCCAGCGGGGACGGGCTTGCAGGCCGTCGCGAGGATCACATTCGCGGTGCCGCCGGTGCGCGCGAGGCCGAGCTCGTTGAGGTCGAAGGACATGGTGCCCGTGTTCTTGATCTCGAACCACTCGCGCTGCGCATCGGTGAAGCCGGTGACGTTCGCCGGATTCGCGAGGAACTCGGTGATCACGAGCTGCCCGGCGGCCGGCTTGACGATCGCTCGCAGCGTGCCGCCGTCATCGCACATGCCGGCGGTCGAACCCATGCACTGCGGATTCGCCGCCCCGGGCGAGCCGAGGTCGCCCATGCCGAACGCGGTGGCGCCGTCGCAGAAGTTCGATTCGCTGTCGTTGTCGTTCGCGTTCGTGAAGTCCGGATCGAGGGCGTGCGACTTGGCGCTGCGCGTGCTGGTCCACGTCACCGCGTCGATCACGTTCGTGCCCGCCATCAGGCGAACGTCGCCGGGCGCCGCGGCGGTGCCGTCGATCAACGAGAAGTTGAACGTGCCTGCGATCGGGTTCGGGATGCCGCCGTTCATCGCCGTGTCGCTGTTCTTCGCGAACACCGCGTAGCTGCCCGCGGCCATGTGGACGCAGGTCGCGCTGTTGATCACGTTCGGGTTGGCCGTGTCGCCCGCTCGATCGAGCCCGATCCCGTTGAGATCGACCGCGGCGAGCGCCTTGACCTCGAACCACTCGCCGACCGTGTCGCTGACGGCACCGGGGTTCGGCATCACCTCGGTGATCACGAGGTCTCCGGGCATCGGCGACACCGCATCGCGCATGGCGCCGCCGTCGGTGCACTGCCCGACGACGACGGGCGCGCAATCGCTGTCCGCGCCCGGGGTGCCGAAGTTGCCGGTCTCGAACTCGCTGTCGTCGGCCTGGCACCACATCAGCGGATCGTCGTTGAGCGTGTAGTCGGGTGGCTGCGCGTTCGTGAGCTGCCGCGCGTGGCCTTCCTTGACGGTCTCGTAGGTCGCAGCATCGATCTTCGTGTCGCCGCACGCGAGCACGAGCTTGCCGCCATCGGTGTTGAAGAAGTCGCCCAGGTCCGCGCTGTAGCCGTAGTCCACGTATGCCGGGACGAGGTCGGCCGTGGTGTTGCCGAGGGTGAGGAACTGGCCGGGCGCGACGGTCTGCGCCTCCATGACGTGGGACTTTGCCTTGTCCACGCCGTCGGGCCGGCTGTGGGTGATCGTCATGCCCTTGAGCTCCACGGGCCGATCGGTCGCGTTGTAGATCTCGAACCACTCCTTGCCCTCGTCGGTGCCGCTACCGCCCGGAGGGGCCTTGGCATCCGCGAACACCTCGGTGATCACGAGGTCGCCCGGGAGCAGCTTGTCCTTGCAGCCATCGCCGCTGGCATCCGGGCCGCAGGCGGCGGTGGTGGCGAGCAGGCCGGCAGCGAGGAGTGCGCGCATGGGGGTCCCTTCGAGTATCACTTGGTCGCCGCCGCCGTGGGGGGAGAAAGACCCGGCACCGGCGAGAGCGTGATCTGGCTCGCTCGATCGATCTGGATCTGCAGCTGCTTCTTGTGGGTGTGCTTGTTCTCGTACATCGACGGGATCCCCGTGACGACGACAAACTCGCCCTTCCACGCGGAGATGCCCGAGGTCCCGAGCACGTCGCGATCGAAGAAGATCAGGGGGAAGTCGGAGAACAACCGACGCGACAGCGTGACGCGCGTTGGGCCCTTCTCGCCGATCCGCACGTCGCCGACGGTCCCGAGCAGGTGGACCTCCTTGCCGACATTCGCCTCGAGCTGCTCGAGCGCGTCCCAGTGCGTGATGTCGATGTAGTTGGCCTTGCCCTCGCCCTCGGCGCGGAACGCCGCGACGAAGTTGCCGCGCGCGACCCACCATGCCTCGCGCTCCGCGTAGTCGGGATAGCCCGGCGCACCCGGCGCCCAGATCCCACGCTTCGCCGCCTTCGCCTCGTCCTGCGCGGCGACGAACTCGGCGTGGAACCGGCGCGAGTTGCCGTACTTCGGGAAGTACGGAGACATCCCCGCGCGCACCACCTCGACGTTGTAGTTCATCCACGCGCCGTTCTTGTTCGCGATCACATACGCCAGGTAGCGGTTGTAGCGGTCGCGGATCTCCGCCGGGTGATCGCGCTCGATGCGCACCTTGTCGATCCCCGCGAACCACTCCTTCGCCCACACCTTTGCTTGCTCGCCCATCGGTGTCGCGGCCTTGACCGGGCGGGTCGAGCTGCCGCGCTTGTCCTTCAGGTACTGCGCGAGGCCAGCCTCGGCGCCGCGCCGATCGTCCTCGTTCTTGAACGTCTCCTCGGTGTCATCGCCGATCAACCGGAGCGAGCTATCGAGGCCGTCGACCTTCACGGTGTCGCCGTCGACGATCTTCGTCAGGTGGAACTCGCCGACGACGATGCCGGGTTGCTCGAGCTTGCCGAGCGACTTCTGGGCCTGCTTGCGCGTGTACCGCTTGCCACCGACGGGGCTGCACGCGGTGGCCGACGACACGCCGAACGCGGCGACGAGGACGAGAGCGAAAGCGCGGCGAGTCACGGGCATGCGGTGTTTGCCTTCTGCGGCGTGCCTGGGAAGCTGCCGGCGTTGGTGGTGGTGTCGGTGCACCACATCGCGGGGAGGTCGTTCGCCGCCGCGGTGGGCGGGCGCGCGCCGAGCGAGTAGGTGCCGGTGCGCGGCAGCGAGCTGTACTGCACGCGATCGATGCGGAGGTTGCAGACCTCGACGTCGACCGCCGCGGCGCTCGGCCAGCTCGCGTGGAAGTCGCCGGCGATGCCGTAGTCGAGGTAGGGCTCGAGCTGCGTGTCATCGTCGAGGCCGAGGACCACGTAGTCACCGGCGGCGACCGTCAACGACCGCCGCACGATCGTGTCGGTCTCGTCGCTGCCATCCGGGCGGCGGAACCGGACCTTGACGCCGAGCAGGTCCGCGGTCGCGCCGCTCGCGTTGTACAGCTCGATCCACGGCTGCAGCGTGTCCATCCCGGTCTGCGGGCCACCGATCTCGGTGACCACGAGGTCACCTTCGCCGAGCGGCGGGCACTCGGCGCCCGCGGGATCACGCACGCAACCCGCCAGGCCGAGGGCAACACCGAGGGCAACCAGACCTGCGCGACGCACGTTTGCGTATCGTAGCGCAGCCCCGGGGTGGCATGCTGCACGGGTGACGCGCGAGTTGCGCACGACCTCCGAGATCGCTCCCGAGCGTGCCGCGCTCGTCGCAGCCGCGTCACATCTCGCGACCCTGGAGGAGCTGCTCCACTACGGCCTCGTGCGTCACTGGGACGTCGCCGCGGTCATCGTGCAGGACGAATACACGCACGACGTGATCGTCACCACGCCGCACGCGCTGACCCTCGTGTTCGATACCACCTGACTGGGCGGCGTCAACGCGGTCTCCGTGTGGGACCATCATCCGACCGCCGACGAGCTGCTCGACGATCGCATTCGCCGCGGCTGGATCGCGACACCGACCGGCACGGTCGACGGTCCCGTGGTCCTCGGTCACGCCGCGTGCCGGTTCAGCGCGTCGTGATGTAGACGTCTTTGGTGGTGCCGATGTTCGAGACGAACAGGGCGGTGCGCCCATCCGCGGAGACGTAGGGATCCTCTTGTGCACCACCCGTGCTCGCGAAGTCGAGGACCGGGGTGGGCGCCTGCCACGCGGCTGCCAGCGAGGTGCGATGCGACGTGTAGAGCATGAACGTGCCGCTGCGCGACGACGCGAAGTAGGTGGTCAGGCAGTCGGGCGTGAGGAACGCGCCGGTCTCCGGCTGCGCGGAGCTGAGCTCGGCGACCACGGTGGGGGCCGCACCGTTGAACGTGCCCGCCGCGAGATCAGGACCTGTGACGACGAGGTAGTCGTTGTTCACCGCGCACGGCATCAGCCACTTCTCGTTCACCGCGGTGTTGGGACCCGCGACCAGTGCCGGCGTGCTCCACGCA
>JAYVLW010000455.1:0-3960 GCA_043759315.1 Myxococcales bacterium | reverse complement strand
GCCGCGATCGTTCCGAACTACCGGACGCCGGAGTCGGGCGATCACGTCGACGCCACGGTCGCGGGGACCGGCAAGACGTTCATGGTGGTGTCGGAGTCCGAACAGGCCACCAAGGTAGGTAAGGAGATCCTCGCGTCGGGCGGCAACGCGGTCGATGCGATCGTCGCCACCGCGTTCGCGCTCGCGGTCGTGCATCCCACCGCGGGCAACCTCGGCGGCGGTGGCTTCGCCGTGATCCGGGTCGCGGCGGGCAAGGCGCTCGCGCTCGACTTCCGGGAGACCGCGCCCGGCGCGGCGACCGCGGACATGTTCCTCGACAAGGACGGCAAGCCGACGAAGGCGTCGCTCGTGGGCCACAAGGCCTCGGGTGTGCCGGGCTCGGTCGCCGGCCTGTGGGCGCTGCACGGCAAGCTCGGCAAGAAACCGTGGAAGGAGCTGCTCGAGCCGGCGATCGCCCTCGCACGAGACGGCTTCACGATCGACGAGCACACGCATCAATCGATCGTGGTGCGCGCGCAGAAGCTCCTGGAGTTCCCGAAGACCGGCGAGATCTGGGTGCCCGGCCGCGTGCCGCGCGAGACCGGCGCGACCGTCTCGATCCCGCTGCTCGCGGTGGCGCTCGAGCGGATCCGCGACGCCGGCGCCGACGGGTTCTACAAGGGCGAGACCGCGGCCGCGATCGCCGAGGAGATGAAGGCGGGCGAGGGCCTGATCACTCTCGACGATCTCGCGAAGTACCAGCCCGTCTGGCGCGACCCGCTGCGGGTCGCCTACCGCGGTCGCTCGATCGTGACGATGCCTCCACCGTCGTCTGGCGGCATCGTGCTCGCGATGACCGCGGGCATGCTCGAGGCGACCGACGTGGGCAAGCTGCCGTGGCACGGCCCGGAGCACGTCCACCTCCTGACCGAGGTGTGGCGGCGCGCCTTCGCGACCCGCAACGAGCTGCTCGGTGATCCGGCGTTCGTGAAGGACATGCCGATCGCGAAGCTCACGAGCAAGGCGTACCTCGACAAGCTGATGGCCACCATCACGCCGAACGCGACGCCGTCGAAAGATGTCGCGGCCCTGATCGAAGGCAATCACACGACGAACCTGTGCGTCGTCGACGGCGCGGGGATGGCCGTCGTGATCACCACGACGCTCAACACCGCGTGGGGCAGTGGTGTCACCGTGCACGGGTTTCTGATGAACAACGAGATGGATGACTTCACGGCGAAGCCCGGATCGCCCAACGTGTTCGGCCTCGTGCAGGGCATCGCGAACAAGATCGAGCCCGGCAAGCGGATGCTGTCGTCGATGTCCCCCACGATCGTCGAGGACGCGAAAGGCGAGCTCGAGCTCGTGGTCGGCGCGCAGGGTGGGCCGCGGATCATCACCGCGGTGTGGCAGACGCTCTCGAACGCGATCGACTTCAAGCGCACCGTCGCGGCCGCGGTGGCCGCGCCGCGCATTCATCACCAGCACCTGCCCGACAGGGTGTTCATCGAGGAGGACTCGATCACCAAGGAGACCGACGACAAGCTGAAGGCGCTCGGTTACACCACCGACTTCAGCGCATCGACACGCGAGTTCGGGGCGGCGAACGCCATCGAGCGGACCAGCGCGGGCTGGGAGGGCGCGGCCGATCCGCGTGGCGGCGGCGCCGCGATGGGCGATTGATCGATGGGTTTCACGTGGCTGCGCGTCACTATGTCTGGTCGCTCCACGGATCGAACACCGGAACGCCGGTGGGACCGATGTCGACCGTGTTCCGGGTGACGAATGTCAGGCCGTGGTGGAGCGCCGTTGCAGCCAGCTGGGCGTCGATCGTCGGCAGCGTCAAGCGCCGCTTCTTCGCCACTGCTTCGAGCTGTCCCCACCGCTCCGCCACGCCGTCATCGAACACCAGGATCCTGTCCGCAAACCTTACGCGGACGTCGCGATCCAGCCAGCTCTGGAGTGCGCCACGCTTCGGATCATCATCGCGGAGCAGGTCGATCCCCTTCCGGACCTCGCCGATGGTGAGAACGCTCAGGTGGAGCAGCGCTTCGGCGGTGGCATCGACCCATGCGACGACGCGGCGGTTGGGGCGTGGCTTCATCAGCTCGGACACGACGTTTGTGTCGAGCAGGAAACCGAGCCCGGTCACCACTTGATGGTCCTCGTGGTGTCGCGCCTGCGACCCAGGTCGAGGGTTACCCCGCCGGTCGGCGCCGATCGAAAGAACTCCACCAGCGACGCTGGCTGTCGGGCACGTTCGCTCATCCGATCGAACTCTTCGGCGGGAACGACCACCACGGCTTCACCGCCGTGCTTGACGACGCGTTGGGCGCCATCGCGCCGGGCTCGCTTGAACAGCTCGCTGAAGCGAGCCTTGGCATCATGAAGCTGCCAGATCGTCGAGACGACCTTGGGATCCCGCATGCCATAGACTAGACCGACTAGTCAAACTAGTCAATCTGCGACGGCCGTGCGCGGCCGGATCAACGCAGGTGAAGCGCGAGCGGCGTGCAGGTCCCTGCCAGGTCGATCGCGTATCCTCGTCCCGCGTCATCGATCAGCACGATCGAGCGGTAGGACGTTGGGGTCATCAGCGCCGCGGTCATCGTCACCACCTCGCCGATCTCGGGGCAAGCGCTCCGGGGAAACAGGTGGATCGCCGGATGCGTGGAGAACGTCGTCCCGTCGTACGTATGGTCGAGGTAGATCGCCGCGACGCTGTCGCCATCGGCCTGTTGCCCGTAGATCGCGACATCGGCCGCGGAGACGGTATCGCCGAGCTCGGTGGTGATGAGGTCCGAGATCTCGGCGGTGTCGATCACGCGTTCTTCGACGCCGACGGGCTCGAGCGAGGAGATCGCATGCCAGGTCAGCGTGCACGCGCCGGCGACACACCGCGTTGAGAAACTGTGGATCCGTTGGCCGACGCCGAAGCCGAAGGAGTTCGAGACCGTGCGTCGCCCGGTGGGCGTTGCCGGCCAGTCCTGGCGCATCGGCGGGCCCAGGCTACCGTCGGGTTGGATCGGGTACCTGCTGGCATGGTCGTCGTCGATCACCCAGAGATCGTCGACCGTCACGAACAGGCTCGCGGCCGGGCTGACCACTGGCTCGAGCGTGATCAAGTCGAGCGTGGGTTCGGTAACCGAGAAGGGCTTGGTGACGACGACCGCTCCGTGGGTGATCATCGCGACCCGCAGGAAGTTGTTGACCACGGAGATCAAGGACACCGCGGCGATCTCGGGAACACTCTGGGCGATCCCGTACTCGATCACCTCGTCGAGCTCCGCCAGGATCCGGTGACGGATTCGACCGAACCGACCTTTGCCCTGCGCGTCGACGCCGGCAACGAAGACCGACAGCGCCGAATCGAATTCGATCCTGACCTCGGTGACCGCCAGCGGACGAAACGCGAGGTGCTTGGTCACGATCCGCTCGCCGAACTTCGCCCCAGCATCGCCGAACACCACGTGCACGGCCGGCGCTTCCGCGCTGCGATCGAGGACGACGAGATCGGTCTGGTTGTCCTGTTCCAAGACCACCTCGGTGGCCGCATACACGGCGTGGTCGACCGGCGCAGGGTTCTCTCGCTGGAGGCCGAACGCGAGATCGCAGGCGGCGAGCGCCACCGCCGCGAAGATCGCCAGCACTCGCTCCATCGCTGCGATCATATCTGATCGGCCGGACTCGATCCGCTCGCGATGCTGCCGCGGCGGGCAATTGATGCGCTAGGATCAGCCCAATGCCGCGCGGCTCGAAGACCGATCCGACCGAGAGCGGAGTGCTCGTCTATCCGAGGCTGCCGGTGCCCGAGCAGCGCGGCCGACAAAGCGAACCGCGGATGCCGCGCCCGTCGGGCTCCTTGAAGACGAAGACGCTGGCGGCGATCTTCGCAGGCGGGCTGTTCGCCGGCGCCGTCGTCGGTTTCATCCTCCGGCCGCGGCTGTCGCCGGATGGGCGGATCACGAAGGCCGAAGCGGC
>JAYVLW010000454.1:0-4538 GCA_043759315.1 Myxococcales bacterium | reverse complement strand
GACCTCGCCGCCAAGCTCAACGACGAGGGCAAGGAGCTCATGTTCGCCGGCAAGTTCGGCGAGGCGAGCGCGAAGTTCCGCGACGCGGTCGCCCGCGTTCCCGAGCCGAAGTACTTCTTCAACCTCTGCACCTCGCTGTTCCAGGAGGGCAAGTTCGACGAAGCCATGACCGCCTGCGGCGCCGTCGACAAGAACAACCCGACGCCCGAGCAGAAGGCCAAGACCGACAAGCTGATCGGGAAGATCAAGGACGAGGCGGCCGCGCAGAAGATCGAGCTCCACCCGACCGGTGGCGGGGGCATGCCCGATCCGAACCCGAATCCAAACACGAACCCCAATAACCCGCCGCCGCTGACGCCGAACCCGAACTACACGCCGGCGGTTGGTCGGCCACCCTCGCAGTCGCTCGTGGCGGCAGGCGCGGCGGAGAACAAGTACACGTGGACGCTCGGCGCGGAGCTGTTCGCCGGCGGCGGCAAGATCGGCCAGGACGGCGCGTTCGGCACCGCGGCAGGCGGCTTCCGCATCAAGGGCGACTACATGCTCAACCCGGCTGCCCGGTTTGGCGCCCAGGTCTACTTCGGCATCACCCACTTCGGTCAGGGCGACATGGACACGTTCAGCGCGCAAACGCTCGACGTGTTCGACATCGGCGTTGCTGCCTACAAGCACCTGTGCGCCTCGACGTCGCGCCTGTGCATCACGCCGCTCGCCGGTGTGCAGCTCGCGCTGATGAGCCCCGCGAACGACAACGACGGCGCGGGAAGCCAGGTGTTCAACTACTCCGCGGTCGGCGCTCGACTCGAGGTCGGCCTCGAGTACAGCCTCGGCTCGCGCATGGAGCACGTCGTTCACTTCGGACTCGGCACGAACCTCTACTCGGCGGTGTTCTCCGAGCCGGCTGCCGGCGAGGGGTTCACGGCGCAGGAGTGGGGCCTCGACAAGGGCGGCGCCGCCGGCTACCTGAGCATCGGCTACACGTATCGGTTCAACACGCCGCTGGGTAGCTCGCCGTTCGTCACGCTCGAATAGCTATCCGTCGCGAGCTCGGCCAATTTTTGGCGCCGCGCAGCGTCAATCTTTGGCGCCGGATCGGCTAAGGTCTCTCCACTGCAATTTTGCAGTGCGACGAGGGAGAGATCGTCATGGCCGCCGAAACGAAACAGACCGCCAAGCTCGTCCTGCCCGCTGGCAAGGAAGTCATCCTGCCCGTTGTCGTGGGCACGGAAGACGAGCACGCCGTCGACATCAAGGCGCTGCGCGCCGATTCCGGATTCATCACGCTCGACAGCGGGTTCATGAACACGGGCTCGACGACGAGCGCCATCACGTACCTCGACGGCGAGCAAGGCATTCTTCGCTACCGCGGCTACGCGATCGAGGAGCTCGCCGACAAGAGCGACTTCGTGGAGGTCAGCTATCTCCTGATCAACGGCAAGCTGCCGACCGTGGCAGAGCGCAAGGTGTTCTCCACCGCGCTCACCCGGCACAGCCTGATCCACGAGGACATGCACCAGTTCTTCGCCGGCTACCCGCCGACCAGCCACCCGATGGCGGTGCTGTCGGCGATGGTGACCTCGATGTCGGCGTACTACCCCGACAGCCTCGATCGCAACAGCGCGATCGACCTGCACATCACCCGGCTCCTCTCCAAGGTCCGCACGATCGCGGCGTTCGCGTACAAGAAGAGCATCGGCCAGCCGCTGATGTATCCGAAGAACTCGCTCAAGTACTGCGCGAACTTCCTCCACATGATGTTCGCGGTGCCGAGCGAGGACTACGAGGTCAGCCCGGTCCTCGAGAAGGCCGTCAACCAGCTGCTCATCCTTCACGCCGACCACGAGCAGAACTGCTCGACGTCGACGGTGCGCATGGTCGGCAGCTCGGGTGCGAACCTGTACGCATCGATCGCGGCGGGCATACTCGCCCTGTGGGGACCGCTCCATGGCGGCGCCAACCAGGCCGTCATCGAGATGCTCGAGGACGTGAAGAACAACCGCGGCGGTGACGGCAAGAAGTTCATCGACGACGTGAAGAACAAGCGCGACAACCAGCGCTTGATGGGCTTTGGCCACCGCGTCTACAAGAACTTCGATCCACGCGCGAAGATCCTCAAGAAGATGTGCGACGAGGTCCTCGCGCACCTCGGCATGCAGGATCCGCTGCTCGACATCGCGAAGGCGATGGAAGAGGTCGCCCTCAAGGACGACTACTTCATCTCGAAGAAGCTCTACCCGAACGTCGACTTCTACTCGGGCATCATCTACCGCGCGCTCGGCATCCCCACGAACATGTTCACGGTGATGTTCGCGCTCGGTCGCCTGCCGGGCTGGATCGCCCACTGGAAGGAGATGGTCGACGATCCCGCGACGAAGATCGGTCGCCCGCGCCAGATCTACACGGGCGAGAAGCTCCGCAAGTACGTCTCGATCGAGTCGCGCTAAGAGAGGTCGCGCGGGGCGCGAGCTACTTGCAGCCTTCGGGCAGCACCTGCTCGCGGTACTGACCTTCCCAGTTCCCTGGGCCGTCGTACTCGCACACCCAGATGTCGTTGCCCTTGCACTGCACCATCCCGCAGCCGACCTGCGAGGTGGAGCGCCACACCACCTGGGTGAAGTGGCCGGTCTGCATCGAGAAGCCAGGCTGCTTGAACGAGTAGCCTTTGACCTCGTCGTACCACATGGCCACGACCGCCGAGGGCGGCATCGCTCCGGTGGTGCCAGCGGCCAGGTTCTCGCCGTACTGACCGCCGCTGTGGCCGAACTTGCAGCCCTGATCACGCAGCGAGTTCGCCCATTGCTGCGCGACCGCGGCGAGCTTCGGTGACCACGTCAGCGGAGCCGCACAGTGCTTCGCGCGCGCGCGGTTGTGCTCCGCGATGAACTGATCGGCGGCCGGATTCCCGGTGGTCGCTGGCAACGCCGGCGGACGCTCCACGGGCCGGGATGGGGCCGCCGGTCCAGGCGTCGAGATCTCCGTCGCGGGGGCGGCCATATCCGCACCGGGCGGGCCTGCCGTTGCCGTCGGGTCCTGCGCGGCAGGCGTGGCCTGCGCCTGCTGCTGACCACCCGGGTTCTTGTACATCTGGCCGCAGCCGCCAAGGGCTGCGAGCGCGAGGAGCGCGTGCGGAGTGGGACGCATTGGCTAGACCTTGCTGTCAGGACGGCGCACGTCGTTAGCATGGCACGGTCCGACGCCGACGGCTTGCAACTGCGCCGCCGCCGGTCCAGATTCCCCCCGATGCGCCCCACCGTCGCCGAGCCGACCTCTTCCGCGGTCACCGACGGCATTCGCGTGCGCGTGCAGTCCCACTACCTCGCGGACCAGTCGTCGCCGCGTGACGACCGCTACGTGTTCGCCTACACGATCACCATCTCCAACGAGAGCCGCAGCACGGCGCAGCTCCGCACGCGCCACTGGATCATCACCGATGGTCGCGGCACGGTCGAGGAGGTCCGCGGTGATGGGGTTGTGGGCGAGCAGCCCCGCCTCGCGCCGGGACAGACGTTCCAGTACACGTCGGGGTGCGTGCTCACCACGTCGATCGGCACCATGCAGGGCACGTATCGGATGTGGCGCGACGACGGCAGCTACTTCGACGCGCAGATCGCTCCGTTCTCGCTCGCATCGCCGGAGTCGTCGCGCTTCAACGACAACGAAGCCAACTGATCCGCCGACTTGCGAATGTAGGCGTGGCGCCTATCCCGGCGCCTTCGGGGTGCCCAACAAAACTCAAAGCCTTGGCGTAGGCTATGCGTCTAACTCGGTACAAGCAGTGCCTGTCCCGCCTCCCATGACTCGCGCCGAGCGCGAAGCGGCCACCGCGAGCGCTCTCGTCGATGCCGCGCGGGCCGGCGACCGCCGCGCGTTCGAGTCGCTGGTGATCCGCTATCGCAAGCGCATCTTCGCGCTCGCGCTGCACATCACCGGATCGTCGAGCGAGGCCGATGACATCACCCAGGAGGTGTTCCTCAAGGCGTACCGCGCCCTCGCGGAGTTCGAAGGCCGCAGCCAGTTCTTCACCTGGGTCTACCGGATGACCGTGAACCGCTCGCTCAACGCACGCCGCGATCGCGCGCGCCGTGGGGAAGACCCCGACGATCCTCGTCTCGAGCTCGCCGTCGCGGTCGACGCGCGAAGCAATCCGTCGCGCGCCACCGAGCTCCGCCAGACCTATGCGCGGCTGCTGCGTGCACTCGATGGTCTGCCGATCGACATGCGGACCTCGGTCATCCTCGTGTCGCTGCAGGGCATGTCCCACGGCGAGGTCGCCGTCGTGCAGAACGTCTCCGAGGGTACGATCGCGTGGCGCATGCACGAGGCGCGGCGCCGCCTCCACGAGGCGATGGCGCCCGAGAAGCTGCAGCGCAAGCGCGAGCTGTCCGCGGACCTCGCGCGCGTCCTCGGCGAACACGGGCTCCTGATCCCCGTGATGCCGAAGGGCCGCGCGTAGCGCGCTAGCCGGCTAGCTCGTACGGTCCACCCTTCTCGAGCGCGCGCTTGTAGGCGGGGCGGGCCTGGAACTTCTTCACGAAGTC
>JAYVLW010000453.1:0-2530 GCA_043759315.1 Myxococcales bacterium | reverse complement strand
CCGTGGGCCTCCTCGTGGTCCGGCGCGCGATCGAGCCGAAGCTCGGCAAGCTCGCGATCGTCGGCGGCTTCCTCGAGGAGCACGAGAGCTGGCAGCACGGCGGCGTACGCGAAGTTCGCGAAGAGACCGGCGCCGTCGTCGATCCCGGGACGCTCGAGACGATGTGGTTCGCGTCGAGCGATCCTGCGCCCAACCGGGTCCTGCTGTTCTCGGTCGCGGCGCCGCTCCCCGTGGCCGCCCTGCCGCCTTTCCACGAGGACGCGGAGACCTCCGAGCGCGGTCTGGTGTTCGGACCGGAGGGGCTCGAGGACGTCTTCGCGTTCCCGCTACATATCGCGGCAGCCCGCCGGTACTTCCACCAGCGTCAGGTCACGGGACCTCACGCGTTCCGCCGAACCTGAGCTATCGTTTCGCCTGATGTCCGGGGTCCTGGGGAAGTATCGGCTCGATCAGAGGCTCGGCGGCGGCGGGATGGCCGAGGTGTTCCTGGCCTCCACCATCGGTGCCGAAGGCTTCTCGCGCAAGGTCGCGATCAAGCGCGTCCTCCCCGGGTTCTCCGACAACCCCGCGTTCGCGGGCATGTTCGTCTCGGAGGCGCAGATCAGCTCGCGGCTGGTCCACCCGAACATCGTCTCCGTCCTCGACTTCGATCGCGCGGCCGACGGCGGGCTGTTCCTCGTGATGGAGCTCGTCGACGGCAAGGACCTCGACGGGCTCGTCAGCTCCGGTGTCATCCCGATCCCCGTGATGATCTTCGTGATCACCGAGGTGCTACGCGGCCTCGGCTACGCGCACGATCTTCCCACCGGCGAGCACATGCGCGGGGTCGTGCACCGCGATGTCTCCCCGCACAACGTGCTCCTGTCGTGGGAGGGCGCGGTCAAGGTCTCGGACTTCGGCATCGCGAAGGCGCGCTCGGCGACCGACGCCACGGCCTCGGTGTTCATCAAGGGCAAGCCCGCGTACATGAGCCCGGAGCAGGCGAACGGCCAGCCACTCGACGGGCGCAGTGACCTGTTCGCCGTTGGCGTGATGATGTGGGAGATGCTGGTCGGGCGGCGCCTGTTCATGGGGGAGGACACGCGCTCCACGCTCGCGGCCGTGTTGTTCGGCCAGATTCCGCGCCCGCGCTCGATCCGCGGCGACGTCCCGAAGGACCTCGAGCGCGTGGTGATGAAGCTGCTCGAGCGCGACCTGCCCGCGCGCTACCCGACCGCCGAGGCCGCGATCACCGATCTGCTGGACTGCGCCGGAGCGCCGAAGAACGGCCGCGAGGCGTTGATCAACCTCCTCGCCGAGCGGTTCCCGCAGGACGCCCGCGTGCGCCAGAGCCTCGTCCGCCAGCGCAGCATGGGCGGCATCACCCCGACCCCCGCGTCCCCCCACGCCGCGACGATCGCCGGCCAGCAGGCCTCGCACGGAGGAACGGCCCCACAGATCGCCGCCGCGACCCCGAGCCTGTCGTCGGTGATGCAAGCACGCACCGGCACGCTCGAGGCGCCGCGGAAGAGCAAGGCCGGCAAGATCGCCGCCGTCGTGCTCGTCACGGGCATCTCCGGTGCCGCCACGTTCGCGATCGTCTCGGCCACGCGGGGTGGGTCCAAGTCCGACACCCCCGGGTCCGGTGTGGCCATGACCACGAGCTCCGGTTCGGACGCGGGCGCCGCGCCGACGCAACCTGCCGTGAGTCCCGCAGCAGCCGACGCGGCGGTTCCCGATGCACCCGTCGACGCGCCGATCCCCGACGCTCCGCCGCCGCCGCCCGGCGACGCCAGTGTCCCGGATGCGCCCGGGAAAGGCGCAAATCCGGCGCCCCAGGTCCAGGCGCAGAGCAAGAAGCTCGGGACCCTCACCGTCCATGCGTTTCCTGTCGTCACCGTGTATCTCGACGGCAAGCGCCTCCGCGATACTCCGATCGACAGGATCCCGGTCCCCGTCGGGAGGCACACGCTGCGCATGACCAACACCGACCGCGCCTTCGACGAGAAGACCTCGATCTTGATCAGCGAAGGCAAGGACACCAAGATCGACCGGATGCAATGACCCGCCACGCCCTCCCACTCCTCGCTCTGGTTAGCCTGCTCGCATCGCGGTCCGCACGCGCGGACGGCGACGTGGGCGTGGTGGTCACCGGCGACCAGACCATGCAGCCGCAGCTGCTCTCGATGGTCGAGGGTTGGCTGCGCACGCACGGGCATCAGCTCGTCGCTTCGCCGCTGCCCCCCGAGGCCACCAACCGGCTGATCGATTGCTTCGTGATCGAGGATACGAGCTGCGCGCGGAAGATCGTCGAGACCCAGGCGAAGACCGCGACGGTGGTGTTCGCCCGCGTCGAGGTCGCCGACAACCCGCAGACCAGCATGCGCGACGTCACGATCACCGCCTACTGGTTCGAGCGCGGCAGCGATCCGGTCGCCGAGAAGCGCTCGTGTGACAAGTGCACGGATACCGCGCTGCACGAGACCGGCGACGCCCTGATGTCGGCGCTGGCCGGCTCGAGCCGCAAGACGGTGGGCCAGATCAAGCTGAC
>JAYVLW010000452.1:0-2863 GCA_043759315.1 Myxococcales bacterium | reverse complement strand
CGTCGAGGACCTCGCCGACTTCACCGGCGCCGGCCTGTACACGTCGGCCGGCGCCGCCGAGGACGAGGGCGACACCGCGATCGCCAACGCGATCAAGACGGTGTGGGCCTCGCTGTGGAACCTGCGCGCGGTCGAGGAGCGCAGCGCGTTCGGCATCGATCATCGCCAGGTCTACGCCGGCGTGATGATCCAGGTCGGCGTCGCGGCGACCGCGGCCGGCGTGCTGGTGTCGAAGAACCTGTGGGACCCGCGCGACGACGACGGCTTCACCATCAACGCCAAGTGGGGCCTGGGCATGAAGGTCGTCGAGGGCCAGAAGGTGCCCGAGCAGATCATCTTCGACCCGACCAACGACGGCACGAAGATCATCTCGCGCTCAGACGATCCGGTGATGCTCAAGTTCGACGCGGCCGGCGGCATCCACGAGGTCCCCGTCCCTCCGGGCGAAGGCGTGATCCTCACCGAGGAGCGCGCCAAGGCGCTCGCCGAGCAGGTCAAGGCGTTCATTCCCGTGTTCACTCACGGTCAGCCGCTCGACGTCGAGTGGGTGCTCGAGGGCGAGAGCTTCTGGATCGTCCAGGCGCGGCCGTTCGTCGGCGGGTAGCGTAGAGTAGCGACGTGCGAGCTCTTCTAGCCTCCTTCCTGCTGCTGTCTGCCCTCGGCGCCTGCGAGCTCGAGCCGCCGCCGAAGAAGGCCCCGCCGGCGAATCCGACTCCGCCGCCGGTCGCGGATCCCACGGCCGCCGCGCCGACACCGGCGAATCCGACTCCGCCCCCCGCGAATCCGCCTTCCGCAACTCCGACTCCGCCCCCCGCGAATCCCACTCCACCGCCGATCGCCGCAGGTTCCGGTGCGGGCAGCGGCAGCGCGGCCTTGCCGCCGGTCAGCCAGCCGTGCCTCGACGTCTCCGCGCACATCGCGGAGGCGCTGATCGTCGAGGCCGCCGATCCGGGGCAGAAGGCCGCGATGGAGCAGGAGAAGACGAAGATCATCCGGCGCTCCGCCGAGGCGTGCACGCGCGACGCCTGGAAGCCCACGGTCATGAAGTGCTTCCTCGACGCGAAGACCACGGCCGAGATGCAGATCTGCGCGAAGGACCTCGCGGGTCCGTAGCCGATGTCGCGCCGGGAAGGCGAAGACTCGTCGCGCCCGATCGCGCTGATCATGGATGCCGGGGATGCTAGGCTCGGCACGTGACCAAGCGGCGCACTCCTGATCGGCGAAAGCCTGCGACTCCTCGCCCTTCGGAGCTGCCGAAGGTGCACGCGCTCGTTCCCGTCGGTGCAGCCCTCGTCGGCGCCCTCGGCTGCGGGCCCACGACGCACGCGCGACCGCCGCAGCCAGCGCCGCAGGTCTACGAGCGTCCTCAGCCGCCACAGGTCGACCAGCCGCCCCAGCAGCCGGATCCGCCCCAGCAGTACGCGATCCCGCCGCAGGTCCAACCACCCCCTCCGCAGCAGCCGCCACAGGTTCGCGCACCCCCACCGCAGCCACCGCCGCAGCCGCCGGAGATGGCCCCCGAGCCTCCGCAGGTCGCTCCGGTTCGGCCCCCGCAGGTCGCTCCGGTTCGCCCGCCGCAGGTTCGTCCGCCGCAACCGCCGGTGAAGCCCCCGGCGGAGAAGGAGGTTCGCAAGGTGCCGCCGCAGGTTCGCAGGGACCCGCCGCAGGTTCGCAAGGTGCCGCCGCAGGTTCGCAGGGACCCGCCGCAACCGCCGCCGCAGCAGGATGTCATGCCCGAGAGCGCCGGTTACGCCGATCAGACCGAGGTGCCGATGCTCGCGCCGTTCGATCAGCTGCCGGCCGCGCCGCCTCGGAAACGGTGATGCCCCGCGCCGCGCGCGCCAGATCCGCTCGTCGTCCGTCCGCTGCCCGGGTGCTGTCGCCCGAGCATCGCGCCTGGATCGTCGAGAACCTCCTCGCCGGCGTGCCCGCGGCCACGCTCGCCACCCAGCTCGCGACCCAGATCCCCGCGGCCCGCGCGCGCCGCGAGGTCACCGCGATCGCGCGATCGCCGCTGCTCGCAACGTGCGGCGCACTCGCCAACCGCGCGCGCAGGCTCGAGATGGTGGCCGCGATCGGCCGCGCCCACGCACGCCACGAACCCGATCCCACCGCCGTCGAGCGGCGCACCCTGCCCGGCCCCGAGGAGTTCTTCCGCACCTACTGGGCCGCTCACCGCCCGGTCGTGTTCACCGACGTGAGCGCGCGCTGGCCCGCGCTCGGCAAGTGGACGCCCGAGTTCTTCCGCGCGCAGCTCGGCAAGGTCCGCATCGAGATCACCGACGGGCGCGCCGCCGATCCGCGGTACGACCAGAACCACGACGCACACCGCAAGACCACCCGGATGGATCGGTTCATCACCCGCGTGCTCGCCGCGGGCACGTCGAACGACCTGTACATGGTCGCCCACAACAACGCGATGCTGCGCCCCGGGTTCCGCGCGCTGCTCGCCGACGTGGTCCCACCTGCCGGGCTGTTCGAGCCGCTCGACGCGCGTACCACGTCGCTGTGGATCGGACCTGCCGGCACGGTGACGCCGCTGCACCACGACACCACCAACATCCTGTTCAACCAGCTGCACGGCCGAAAGCGGTTCGAGCTGATCTCGCCGCAGGAGACCGTGCTGCTCGCCGACCCCGTGGATGGCTTCTACAGCCCGCTCGATCTCGACGACCGCGCCGCCTCGCCGCACCCGGCGGTGCGCGAGCTCCTCGTCAAGACCGTCGTGCTGTCTCCGGGCGACTCGCTGTTCATCCCCGCGGGCTGGTGGCACCGCGTCACCTCGCTCGACGTCTCGATCAGCTTCTCGCTGCTCGGGTTCCGGCGCCCCAACGGCTTCGACTGGTACCGCCCGGGCCACGCT
>JAYVLW010000451.1:0-13825 GCA_043759315.1 Myxococcales bacterium | reverse complement strand
CCGAGTTCGAGGACTCCGAGCTCCCGGAACAGCTGAGGATGGCGAAGGTCTCGATCGCGACCTATGCCGGGTATGCATGCGTGGCGCCGCTGTTGCTCGTGTTCGGGATCCGCGACGCACCATACCTGTGCGCGCTGGTCACCATCGCGCTCGGCAACATCGCGATCGCGACCCTCACCCTGGTCCAGCGCAAGGCCGCCCCACGGATCGCCGTCGCGATCGGCCACGCCGCGATGCTGGGCTTGATCGCGCGCATGTTCACGCCACTGTTCATCGCGCCGGGGGTCACCGCCCTGATGCTGATGGCGTACGCGCAGCACCCCAGGACTCGACAACGCGATCTCGTGGGCGGCGGCGCGCTTGCGGTCGCGGCGGTGCTCGGCGTCTGGGGCGCGGAGGCGTTCGGGTGGATCAGCTCCACGACGATCGTCGACGGTGGCGTGCTCCAGCTCGCGCCTCCCCTCGACGGGCTCGCCGAGTTCCCGATCATCCCGGCGCTCTGCTGCTACTCGATCCTGCTCGTCGCCGTCGCGGCCGAGTTCGCGTACTCGGTGGCGAGGCGCGGTCGCGACGCTCGACGCGAGCTACACGTCCAGGCCTGGCACCTCCGGCAGCTGGTCTCTCTCGACGATCCGCCGCGGTGTGCCGAGCCGGCGAGCGTCGGGTTCGACAGTCGAGTCCGGTGACCTCCCGCGGAGCTGGCGGCTTCGAACCGTCGGGCGATCACGGGCACAGGCCGACGAACTGGGGGCTGGTCGTCGTGGTTCTGTCAGGCTCGCGGCCGTGCATCGCATGACTCGCGTCACGTGCACGTCTTGCACGGCGGCATCACACGCGGCGTGAAGTCCGTCGGCTTGCCGCGCACGTCGACGGCGATCTCGCAGCAACGCTCGAACAGCGCGCGCAACTGTGCGCGTCCGCGCTGGACGCGCGACTTCATTCCCGAGATGGAGATGCCGACCATCTCGGCCGCTTCCTTCGCCGTCTTACCTTCCAGCTCGACGAGCGTGATCGCTTCGCGGTAGGGCGACGCGAGCTGCGCCACGAACAGCGAGACGCAGCCCGCCAGCGCGGTCGCGGCGTCGCGGTCGTCATCGGAGACTGGCGGAGCTGGCAGCTCGTCGAGATCCGAGCTGTCGACCGGCGCGCGGGCACGCTTGCGAGCCTTGTCCGCGATGGCGTTGCGCGCGACCTGGAACATCCAGGCCGAGAACCGATCGTCATCGCGCAGCTCGGGAAGTCCGCGGTGCATGCGAACGAGGACGTCCTGCACGACATCGTCGATATCGCTCGATGGAACGCGGTGCGCGATGAACGGCCGGAGCCGTGTCACGACATCGGTCCACGGCACCGCAGCCATCGTCACGAGCAGCAACCCTGCTTCGCGGGGGCTCGGCGTGCCTCGATCGTCGCGGAGGCGATGTACTTGCTCGCGCCTTCCAGCCACGAGTCGACGATCTCCGCGCTCCGCGGCGCGATCGCGACCTCGATGCCGACGAAGCCTACGCGCGCCAGCGTTCGCCTCAGCTCGTCGAGCGGCATGGCGCCCGAGATGCAGCCGGCGAGCGCCGCAGCTTGCGCCTGCAGCTCGACGGGAATCGGCGCGATCGCGACGACGTCGCTGATCGCGAGCCGACCACCCGGTCTGAGCACGCGCAGTGCCTCGCGGAACACGGCCTCCTTCTCCGGCGAGAGGTTGATCACGCAGTTCGACAGGATCGCATCGACCGTCTGATCCGCAACGGGAAGATGCTCGATCTCGCCGAGGCGGAACTCCACGTTCTTCGCCTCGATCTTGCGCGCGTTATCGCGGGCGCGGGAGATCATCTCCGGTGTCATGTCCACGCCGATGACGTGACCGGTAGGTCCCACGGCACGCGCCGCGAGGAAGGAATCGAAGCCGCCTCCCGATCCGAGGTCGAGGACGACCTCGCCGGCCTCGAGCGCCGCGATCGCGTTGGGATTGCCGCAGCCGAGGCCGAGGTCGGAACCTTCGGGCACCGCGGCGAGGTCGCCCTCGCTGTAGCCGAGCGAGAGCGATTGCCCGGCGGGCATCGCCCCGCAGCAGGCAGGTGCGCAACTCACACCCTGGGTTGAGACGTTCGCGTAGTGCTCGCGGACGATGTCGCGCGTCTTGTCGGGGGTCAGGTCACTCATGGTTTGTTCTCCTGCACGTGAAGACGGGCCTCGGTCCGGAAGGACGCAAGGAATCGTCCGTGGGGGAACGAGTCGCGCTCAGGAGGGTTCCGTGGCGGTCCGCGCGACGTCGAAGTAGCGACGCCGCGCCCACAGCGCGGCGTGAACCAGCGCGAGCATCACCGGCACCTCGACCAGCGGCCCGATCACGGCAGCGAACGCCACGCCGCTGTGGATGCCAAAGGTCGCCACGGCGACCGCGATCGCGAGCTCGAAGTTGTTCGAGGCCGCCGTGAACGAGAGCGTCGCCGACTGCTCGTAGTCGGCGCCCGCTCGTTTGCTGAGGAAGAACGACACCGCGAACATCACGACGAAGTAGACGAGGAGCGGCACCGCGATGCGGAGCACGTCGAGCGGCAGCTGCACGATCGAGTCACCCTTGAGCGAGAACATCACGACGATCGTGAACAGCAGGGCGACGAGCGTGAGCGGGCCGATGCGCGGCACGAACTGCGTCCCGTACCACTCCGCGCCCTTTGCACGGCGCAGTGCCAGGCGCGTCAAGAACCCGGCCGCGAACGGAACTCCGAGATAGATGCCGACGCTCTTCGCGATCTCGAGCATCGAGATGTCGACGACGGCCCCGTGGAGCCCTAACCAGCGTGGCAGGAGCGTCGCGAACACGTAGGCGTAGAGCGGGAAGAACAGCACCTGGAACATCGAGTTGAACGCGACAAGCCCCGCGCAGTAGTCGGTGTCCCCCTTCGCGAGCTCGTTCCAGACGATGACCATCGCGATGCAGCGGGCGAGCCCGATGATGATCAGGCCGAGCATGTAGTCGGGACGGTCGGGCAGGAACAGCGCGGCGAGCGCGAACATCAGCACCGGCCCGATCACCCAGTTCTGGACGAGCGAGAGCACGAGGATCCGCTTGTTGCGGAAGATCTTGCCCAGCTCCTCGAACCGCACCTTCGTGAACGGCGGGTACATCATCAGGATCAGACCGACGGCGATCGGGATCGACGTGGTGCCGACACTCAGCCGATCGAGCGTCCGGGTGAACTCGGGCACGAAGTTCCCGAGGGCGACCCCGACCGCCATCGCGGCGAAGATCCAGACCGTCAGGTAGCGGTCGAGGAAGGACAGCCTGCGGGCGACGCGCGGCGAGTCCGCGTCGAGCTTAGTCATCTGCAGGCGTCCGGTCCGCAGTTCTTCCTGAGGCGCGCGTGATCGGCGCGGAGCGCGCGCTCCGAACCGAACGTCTTCGCCAGGACGTCGAGAACACTCGTGACCGACGCGTGCTCCTGCTCCGTGATCCGGTAGTAGACCCAGGTGCCATCGCGGCGGCTGTCGACGATCCCCGCCGACTTGAGGATGCCGAGCTGACGCGAGCAGTTCGGCTGGCTGAGATCGAGGGCCTTCTCGACGTGGCACACGCACAGCTCGCCGTGCACGAGCAAGGCGACGATGCGCACGCGTGTCTCGTCCCCCAGCGCCCGAAACAGCTTGGTCAGGGGGCGAACGTCTTCGAGGTTGGTTGCACTGTCGAGCACGGCATATCAATATCACGATATCTGCATGTGTCGAGGTAGCCGATGAACACCCGGAGCATCCTGTTTCTCTGCGTGGCGAACTCGGCGCGCAGCCAGCTCGCCGAAGGCCTCGCGCGTCACCTGTTCGGGGCGGCCGTCCGGGTCCAGAGCGCCGGCAGCAAGCCCTCCACGGTGAATCCCTACGCGATCGAGGTCATGCGGGAGGCCGGGATCGAGCCGAGCAGCCACCACTCGAAGTCCGTCGACACGATTGACCCGGCGAGCATCGACACGGTGATCACGCTGTGCGCGGAGGAGGTGTGCCCCGTGTTCCTCGGAAAGGTGAAGCGGCTGCACTGGCCGATCCAGGATCCTGCGACCGACGATCCGACCGTGACACCGGAGCAGATGCGGGAACGATTTCGCACCGCCCGCGATCAGATCCAGGGACGTCTCGAGATTCTCGCCGCGGTGAACGACGTGCCGGCGGGCCCCGAGGCGATCGAGGTTCACGCCAGCGTTCGGGTCAAGAGCCTCGCCGAGGCGGCGCGGTTCTATGCGTGGCTCCTCGGTGAGCCCAAGGAGTGGACGCACCGCTACGTGACGTTTGTCCGCCCCGACCTGCACGCGAACTTCGTGCTCGTCGTTGCTGATGGCAAGGAGCTCCATCAGGACACGCTCTATCACCTCGGGATCGCCGTGGCTGATCGCGCCGCGGTGATCCGCGCGTTCGAGCTCGCGCGAGCCGCACATCTGACGATCATGAAGCCCCCACGGACCACCTGCGCGGAACACCGCTGCACGAGCTGTGGCTAGAGGACCCGAGCGGCAACCTCATCGAGATCTACGCGCGGCTCACCGACGACGAGCTGGCGACGCGCCCGGCGGATCTCGAGCCAACGGCACTGACCTAGGAGACCAGCCGCTCGATCCGAGCCGCCGCTTCCTCGTCCTCGCCGCCCTCCGCGATGACATCGGGAGCCAGCGGAGGCTCGTACGGCACCCCGATCCCAGGGAGCGTCGGCGCAGTACCGGCACGAGCGCGCGCGTACAGCCCCTTGGGATCGCGCGCCTCGCACGTTGCGAGTGGCGTGCGCACCCAGACCTCGAAGTACAACGGCGCGGCCGCGCGCGCGAGCTCGCGATGGGCGCGTAAAGGTGCGGTCGCCGCGACCAGCACGACCTGGCCTTGCCGCGCGAGCAGCCCGGCCAGTCCGGCGAGGGCCTCGTAGAAGCCGTCGCGATCGGCGCCGACGTAGCGGTCGGCACCGAGCGCGGCGCGGACCGCATCGCTGTCGAGCACGACGCATGGCCGGTCGGCGGCGATGCGCTCGCGGACCATGGCCGCGAGCGTCGACTTGCCAGATGCGGGCAGCCCGGTGAACCAGACGACGGCCCCGGTGCCATCGCCCGGCGTCACGCGAACAGCTCCTCGGCCCACATCGGATCGAGCCGCTTGGCATCGAGAAGATCCTCTGCGAGCCCGAGCAGGCGATCACGCGCGTGCGTGCTCAGGGCTGGATAGAACCGAGGGTTGGCGAGGACGAGCGCACGCCACGCGAAGAACGGAGGCACCACCTCGAGCAGCCCCGGGTCGTCGCGCAGCGCCAGGTAGCGCTGCCACCAGCGGTGCCACAGGACGCCGAGGCCGTGCGGCCAGGCGGTGGGCGCATCGAGCGCGAACAGCACGAAGTTGACCGCCATCGCCGTCAGGTCGTCCGCCGGATCACCGCAGCCGCCGCGACTCGCATCGAGCAGCGTCAGCTTCGTCCCTTCCCCGAACACGAGGTTGAACGGGTGGAAGTCCCCGTGGGTGCGAGTCAGGCGTGCATCGTGATCGCACAGCCGCCAGCGCCAGGTCGCACACCGCTCCTCGATCGCACGCAGCCGGCTGGCGCTCGCGCCCGGGACCTCGGCCGGGTAGCCATCGACGATCCCGAAGATGCCCTCGCCGCTCCCGACCAGATCGCGGATCGCGCGCCGGTAGCGCGCCCCTGGCTCGGGGAGCGGCGTGTGGAGCGCCGCGAGATACGCGGCCATCGCGTCGAGCCGCGCAAGATCGTCGGGGCCCGCGACGCCGGTGGTCGCGATGCGGCGCAGATCGTCCGCGTAGATCGTGCCCGGCGCATAGGTGGTGATCATGTAGAGCTCGTCGGCGTCGCGCACGGAGAGCAGCGAGCCGTCGCGGCGCATCACGCCGAGATCGATCGCCTCGACGTGGTCGGGCATGCGCACGAAGTCATCGAACGCCTGGATCGTGCTCGCGGCACGATCGGAGCGGCGGTCGTGGCCGAACTCGTTGGCCGACGGGATCCGCCAGACCAGCTCGCGGCGGCCCCCGCGCGCATCGGCGAGGACGATCCGGACCGGTCGTCCGTAGCCCGCCACCTTCGTGGTCGAGGATCCACGGGTCGCCCCGGTGTCGGGAGCGAGCGGCTCGATCGATACGACGCGGTACCCCGGACATAGCCCTTCCACGTGCTCGCGGAGCCGCTGCAACGGGATCGGAGGGGCGTCGTCGGACATGTCCGGACTATATGCATCCGATATTCCCCGAAGGGTTCAGGTTTTGCGCCCCAGTCGGACCGCGATCAGCATGACCACCGCGGCCGCAGCCGCGCAGGCGCCCAGCCAGAACGGCGCGCTGGGGTCGACCCGATCCCAGAGCACACCCGCGAGCACGCTCGCCCCGATCGTCGTCACGCCGGTCGCGAGATAGAACACGCCGAGCGCCCGGCCACGCTGATCGGGCCGCGCGTGGTCGGCCACCAGCGCCTTCCCGACCCCATCGGTCAGGGCCATGTAGAGGCCGTAGACCGCGAACAGCGGCCAGATGGTGGTCGCATTCGAGACCGCGAACCCCGCGTAGACGAGGGCATAGAGCGCCCATCCGACCCCGATCACACGCCATCGACCGATCCGATCCGAGAGTGCTCCTGCCGGGTAGGAGCCGAGCGCGTACATGACGTTGTAGCCCGCATACGCGAGCACCACCAGCCACGGCGACAACCCGACGTGCACGGCGCGGAGCAGCAAGAACGTGTCGCTGCTGTTGGCGATCGAGAACATCATCATCATCGCGATCACCAACCAGTAGTCGCGTGACAGCTGGAGACGGCCTCGCGAGGACGCAGGCGCGGCGGCAGGTGTGGACGCACTGTCCGGAACCGCCGCCTCCTTGACCAAGAAGGTCAGCGCGACCGCCGCCACGCCCATCGTCGCGGCGATGGCGAAGATGATGCGGTACGGCCGGGCGTCCGTCTCGGCTCCGGCCGCTTGACCACCCGGCGAGCCCGAGAGCCACCACAGCAGCACGGCGGCGACGAGCGCTCCGACCAGCGCACCCGCGGTGTCCATCGCGCGATGCAGCCCGAAGGCGCGGCCGCGCATCGCCTCCGATGTGACGTCGGCGATCAGCGCGTCGCGCGGACTCGCTCGGAGCCCCTTGCCGATGCGGTCCACCGTGCGGCCGACGAGCACCAGCGGCCAGGCCACCGCGACCGCGAGGATCGTCTTGCCGAGGACCGGCAAGCCGTAGCCGATCCGCACCCACGGCAGCCGCCGGCGGAAGCGATCGCTGCGCGCGCCCGCGTAGGCCGTGAGGAGCGCCACCACCGCCGCCGCGATGCCCTCGATCCACCCCATCTCGCTGGCCGACGCACCGAGCACCGCGACCACGAACAGCGGTAGCAGCGGATAGATCATCTCGCTCGAGACATCGGCGAAGAACGACACGCCGCCGAGCAGCCAGACCTGGCGCGGCAGCTTGTCAGCCGGTCGCGACTCCTCGGCGAGCTCGTCGTGAACCACGTGGCAAGAATGCACCCGCGGGTGGCGTCGAGGTGGCCTCGTCGCCCAGAAGCATCCGGGAGTTATTCTGATGGCCCCCCGATACGCTAGGCTGCGTCGTGCGCGATCTCGTCGACATCGGCGTCAACCTCACCCATCGGTCGTTCGATCGCGATCGCGACGCCGTCATCGCCCGCGCGACCAGCGCCGGCGTCTCCACGCTGGTCATCACGGGCACGAGCGCCTTCGATAGCCATCGCGCGGCTGCCCTCGCGCGCGAGCGCCCGGCAACCAGCTTTGCCACCGCCGGGGTGCATCCGCACCACGCCAAGGACTGCGACGCGCGCACCGTGGACGCGCTGCGTGCTCTCGCGGCCGAGTCGAACGTCGTCGCGATCGGGGAGTGCGGCCTCGACTTCAACCGCGACTTCTCGCCACGGGACGTCCAGGAGAAGTGGTTCGAAGCGCAGCTCGAGCTCGCCGCGGAGGTCGGCCTGCCCGTGTTCCTCCACGAGCGTGACGCCGCCGAGCGCATGCTCGCGATCCTCTCCAAGCACCGGCCGAAGCTCGCCGGCGGCGTCGTCCACTGCTTCACCGGCACGCCCGACGACGCCGAGCGGTACCTCGCCCTCGACCTGCACATCGGCATCACGGGCTGGATCTGCGACGAGCGTCGTGGCGCGAGCCTCGCGCTGGCCGCGCGCTCGATTCCGCTCGATCGCATGATGATCGAGACCGACGCGCCGTTCCTGCTCCCCCGGACGCTCGGGCGGGCGGCCGCGAAGGAGCGGCGCAACGAGCCGGCGTTCCTGCCCGAGGTCGTCAAGGCGCTCGCCCGCGCGACCGGACGAGACGAGCGCGAGATCGCGACGGAGACCACACGTAGCGCGCGCCGGTTCTTCGGCCTGCCGGGTGCCAGCTAAGCCGGTCGATCAGAGTCGGATGGTTCCGTGCGGGGTACCTTCGCTGTAGCCCGCGGCCGTCTGGACACCGACCTCGGCCCGCTCGTGGAACTCCGCGATCGTGCGGGCACCAACGTACGTGAGCGCCGACTGCACCCCGGTGATCATCTCGACGAGCAGCGCACCGACGCTCTCCTGCCCCTCGCGGATGTAGATGCGCGACGTCGAGATGCCCTCGCGAAAGAACCCTTTCTTCGCGCGCTCGAACGCATCCTGGTCCGCGTTGCGATCGCTCACCGCGCGACCGCTCGCCATCCCGTAGTTCTCCTTGTACAGGAGGCCGTCCTTGTCCTCCTTCACATCGCCGGGACTCTCGTACGTGCCGGCGAGTGCAGTGCCGATCATGACACGCGCGGCGCCCGCGGCGAGGTAGAGCGCGATGTCGCGCGGATGCTTGACGCCGCCGTCGGCCCACACGTGCTTGCCTCGGGCGTGCGCCTCACGCGCGCACACCAGCACCGAGGTGAACGTCGGCCGCCCGGCGCCGGTCTGCATCCGGGTCGTGCACATCGCGCCCGGTCCGACGTTCACCTTCACGACATCGGCACCCGCGTCGATCAGCGCCTTGGTTCCTGCGGCGGTACACACGTTTCCCGCGATCACCGGGACGCGGCCGCGAACCACGGCCGTGACCGCGGCGATCGTGTCGAGCATGCGACGTTGATGGCCATGGGCGGTGTCGAGGACGATCGCGGAGACTCCGATCTCGAGGAGCTGCCCCGCGATCTCGGGTGCCTGTGACGAGATGCCGACCGCGGCGGCCACCATCAGATCGCCACTCGCAGCGAGCGCGGGACGCAACAACTCCAGGCGCACGGCGTCGTTGCGCGTGATCACGCCGACGAGGCGCCCTTCCTCGTCGAGCACGGGAGCTGCTTTGACGCGCGCCTCGTCCATCTGGAGGAAGGCGTCGCGGTTCGCGATCCCCGCGGGGAACGAGATCAGGCGCGGCGACATCAGCACCGACGCCGGCGTGTACTGGTCGCGATCGCGGAGGTCAGAGTGGGTGACGATCCCGAGCGGGCGGCGCTCGTCGTCGACCACGACGACGAGGTCATGCGCGCGCTT
This sequence comes from Myxococcales bacterium, assembly GCA_043759315.1. Taxonomy (GTDB): domain Bacteria; phylum Myxococcota_A; class Polyangia; order Haliangiales; family Haliangiaceae; genus JABFXX01. Next base: position 4,338 of record JAYVLW010000451.1, on the reverse strand, counting down.
GCGGATGATCCCCTGGATGTCGCGGAGGGTCGCGCGCGGCGAGACCTCGAGCGGCGTGTCGTACCGGGCATCGGCGGCATGGATGTGCTTGACGATCCGCTCGACGGTCGGCAGCGCCATGTCCTGCGGCAGCACCCCGAGGCCGCCGAACCTCGCCATCGTCTCGGCCATGCGCTTGCCGGTGACGGCGTTCATGTTCGCCGAGACGATCGGATGCGAACCCCCGGGAAAATCCGGCGGCGACAGATCGGCCTCGAGGCGAGACTCGCCGGCGAAGTATCCGGGATTGAGAAAGACGTCGTCGGTGGAGAGCTCGAGCTCTTCGTCGCGGGCGGGGTGCAGGTAGCGCAAGCTGGGGAACGTAGCTCAACTCGCGCGTGGCCGCGCCTAGTCGGCGTTGTACTTGAACGACAGCGACACGCGAGCGCGATACGCGACCACCTTGCCGCCCTCGACCTTCATGTCGAGCTTCGTGATCTCGGCGACGCGAAGGTCGCGCAGGGTCTTCGCCGCAGTCTCGACGGCAAGACGCGCGGCGTCCTCCCACGACTTCGTGCTCGTCCCGATGATCTCCGTAACGCGATAGACGCCTGCTTCTTTGTCTGCCATTTGGTGCCTACCTTAGACGATCGCCTCGCCGGCGTCCGGTCCGGAGTGCCATGCTCCGGAACAGGAACTGGCTCGTCGCACTGTGCCTGGTGTGCGGCTGAGCGAAGATGGGACATGGGCTCGCTGAAGGACCAGTTGCTCGCGAAGGGCCTCGCCGCGAAGCCCACGGCCAAGCCCGCGGGCACGACCGCCGGCTCTGCGCCGAGCGATCCCGCGGTGGCCCGCCGCCAGCACGACGAGGAAGCGGCCGCCGCGGCACATGCCGCCGGCAGCCCGAGGTATCCGGGTGCGCGCATCGCGACGCTCGCCGAGGCCCGCGAGCTGTTCGCGCCCCGCGCCTACGATCTGCGCAACCTGAGCGGCGACGTCGATGGCTGCGTCGACATCGAGACGCTGTTCCTGCCGAGCGTCCAGGTGATCGACGGCGACGTGACTCTCGACGAGCTCCGCATGGCGCAGGAGGGCTCGAACCTGTACGTGCTGGGCAACCTCACGATCACGGGCCGTCTCGTCCAGCCGTTCCGGTCCAACGCGCTCGTCGTGTTCGGTTCGCTCCGCGCCCACCACGTCGTCACCGGCGCCGAGCTCCTCGTGTTCGGCGACCTCGACGTCACGGGTGTGCTGTATGGCAACTGCACGAACTACGCGACGAACGTGCTCGGCGCAGCGCGGGTAGCCACGCTGGTGAGCTGCAAGGAGCACATGTTCTCGTTCTGGGGAACGCGCACCATCGGCGAGCTCGTCCGCCGCCACACGCCCCCCAACTTCGAGATCTACGCGGCCGCCCCGGGGATCCGGACCGGGCGCGCGATCGATCCCGCGATCGGCGACCCGTACGACGAGGCCTCGATCGCGGCCGCGCTGCACGCCCGCGACGACATCTTCGTCGACGGGTGACCGAGATCAGAGCCGCTCGAGGTACGCGGAGAGCGGCACGGAGATTCCGGCGGAGAACCCCCAGCGGACCTGCGTCCCGCGACCGTCCTCCGGCGGATACAGCAACACCATCCCCGGCGAAACGTACGCCTCGACAAGCTCGCCGATGTCGACGGCGAAGAACAGCGGGTGCACCATGATCGCCTTGGACTCTGCCGAGTCGAGCGCCGCGCGATAGAGGAGACCCGACGCGCCGACCCCGACCTTGAACGTGAGCCGGCCGCCGAACACCGACGGGCTGGCGAGCCCGACTCCGATCTGCTCGCTGATCAGCGGCACGGTGCGTCGCGTATCGACGGTGTCCTCCAGCGGATCCGAATACAACCCACCGACCCCCACCGTGAGGTGGAGGTAGCCGCGCCACTTGTGACGGCGGCGGAAGTCATCGCCGTGCTGTGCGAGGCGCTGCGCGAACTTCCCACCGTCGATGCGGAGACCACCGGTCCCGTCCTGCTCCACCGATTCCTGGAGGGCGTGCACGAGGCGCATGGTCCAGCAATCCACCGAGCCCTCGTTCTTGCAGGGGTTGCCGTCACCCTGGAGCGCGCCGATCAACGTATCGAGCCGAACGTGCGCGATCACGGCGTAGAGCATCTCGAGGTTCATCGGCTCGTGGGTCTTGATCGAGTCGAGCACGGGCTCGAGGACGTCGTAGAGGGGCGCGTCGAACACGCCGAGCTGGAACGTGCCGAGCATCCGCAACGCCGCGATCACGTCGCCCGTCTTCTGCGTCAGCCGCGACGACCGCGCGACGCGCTCCATCAGATCGAGGAAGCCGACGAGCCGCACGGTGGCAGAGCGAGCGAACCGGACCTGAGCGTTGACCTCCCCGGGGAACAATGACCGCAGCCCGTCGTCCAGCGCGACCAGCGCCTTCGATGCCGTGCGCAGCTCGCGCGCGAGATCCGGCGTCGCGTAGAGCGGCAGATTCCCGACGTCCAGCGACGCGGTTCCGTCGCTGTTCGGGTAGCGACCGAACAGGCTCGCGATATCCGCGATCGCTGCTTCCAGGCGATCGACGGTGGGGTACACCGCATCGAGCTTCGTATTGATCTCGTCGATGCGCTTCCCCAGCTCGCCCATGTCGCGCGTGGCCCAGCCCGTGAGGACGACCGATGCGTCCTGCCGCAGCTTCGCGAGGATCAGCGCGTCGCCATCGATCACATCGGAGATCGGAGCGGCGACCTCTGCCTTTCGCGGCTTCTTGCCCTTCGCCGGCGGTGTGGGGGGCACCTTGGCCGCGGGTGGCGCGGCGGGAACGAAGGCGGAGACGTCATCCACGCGCGGCGCGTCGCCGTCATCGGCCTCTGCATCGCGCGACGCGTGGTCGATCATCGCGACGAGGCGCATCAGGTGGAGCGAGTTCTCGCTGCCGATCAGCAGGCGCACCGCCGGCGAGCTCAACGCCTCTCGAGCATTTCGCGCGGCCGAACCGAGTGTGCCGAGGTCGAGCCCGTTCTCCCCGAAGGCGCCAGGGCGCACCAGGGTACGGATGTCGACGAGGCCGCTTCGCACGCCGTCGAGCCGGCGCCTGGTTCCCTCCACGAGCCGCGCTCGCCATTGGTCGAGGGTCAGGCCGGCGGTCGATCCAAAATCCGCGATCGTGCGCGAACGGCTCGACGCCTCGATCAGCCGGCGGAGGTCATCGAAGCCGCCGTCGCGGAGGGCCTTGCACAGCCGGAGGCCGTCGAGCACCTTGTCGACGCCGATCACCCGCTCGGCGGTCGCGCGCTCTGCGAGCTGCTTGCACAGGATCGCGCCCTGCCCCGTCGACCACGGGCACTCGAGCGAGCGTGCCGCGTTCCCGCCAGGGCGGCCGAACAGCCGCGTCTCGCCGAGCCAGTAGTAGGCGACATCGACGAGGTAGCCGTGCAGCTTCCCGGGCAGCGGCCCCTTCTCCACGACCTCCAGCTCCTTCTGCCCGCGCGCCACCGTCGCGCCGATGTGCGCAGATGCCATCAGCGCACCGCCCGTCGGATACAGCCCGTCGATCAGGTTGGCCGCGACGAATGCGCGCACGACGATCATCCCGAGATCCTGGAACTTCTCGCGGCGCAGCGTGGACGGCTGCGCGAGCAAGCCTGCACCCTCGTCGAGGAGATCGCGCAGGTAGCGATAGCGTGCCTTGCGCTCCGCGCTGAGCAGCTGGTTGACGACGAGCTGGATCGCCGCCTGGCGCAGGCGATCGAGAACGACGTTGACGACGAGATCCGCGTCGAGCTTGCCGCGCTGGATCGACGTCGGCGTCGCCGCGGCGATCGAACCCACGGTGACCGGGGCCGGCCCCTTGGGTGCCGTCGACGGACGATCGGGATCGATCAAGTCGGCGTCCCTGCCGGCGCCGAGCTGGTACTCCGCCTCGTAGAACAGGTCGCTGTGAATCAGCGCTTGCTGGCACAGCTTCGCAGGGAGCGCTGGGTTCGTGACGCACAGCTCGTCGAGCGCCACGCACGCGCCGCGCTCGGCGGCATCGCAACCGCGGCGAAGGTAGTCCGCGGCGCGCTCGACCGACCGCGACACGCCGCGGCCTTGCGTGAACCGCTGCGCCGCGCGCTCGCACGCGCCGGACACGCCGGTGAAGCACTGCTCATGATCCGCGTACGCGATGCGTCGCTGGCAGCTCGGAAGCGTGGGATCGGTCTGGCACTCGCGGCAGCTCCGGTCGGGGCGCGTGAGCGAACAAGCCCGATCGGCGAACCCACGGGCCTTGATCGGATCGGGGGGGACCGCCGGCGCAGTCGACGGTGTGGGCGGCGCGGTGGGCGGTGGGGCCCCGGAGCCCGCGCCCGCCGG
>JAYVLW010000450.1:0-4579 GCA_043759315.1 Myxococcales bacterium | reverse complement strand
AACGCCGCGCCGCCCGCCGGCTCGGTCGCCGAGTATTTCGAGGCGACCGCGGGGTCGCTGAAGATGCCCGCGATCCCGTCACTGATGAGGATCTCCATCGACTTGTCGAACGCGAGGTCGATCGAGTACACGTCGCCAACCGGCATCGTGATCGGGCAGTCCAGCAGCGTTGAACCCGACGGCATGGTCCGATCGTAGGTCACCACGCAATCGGTGAGTGGAACGTCGCCATCGCCGAGCTTGTTGCCATCGGCTTGCCGGAACGCGACGCTGGCGAAGCGGATCTTCGCCTTCCGCGGGCTCACGATGTACTGGTCACCGGCAGCCAGCGGGGTGGGACGGGCCCGCCGGGCGACCGGCTGGATCTGGGCCGTACCGCCGAGCACGAAGCGCATCGACCCCGCGACGCCGGTCATCCCGTCGTCGCCGCATCCGACGAGCGCGATCACCAGCAAGCTGGAACAGCCACAGTGGATAACGCCCATGCTCCACCGTATCACCGCCCTGGTCGGCCCAGAGCGGAGATCCGGTCGAGGTCGGCCTGCGTGATCCGTCACGAAGACAACGTCGGTCGCGGATCCGTGGGCAAATGTCAGTAGCGGTACGCGAGGCCGAGCGAGAGCTGCGTGGTGCTCGTCTTCGTGAACAGGTCGGTCTCGAACCCGGCGACGAGGCCAGCGCGATGGCGACCGAGCTTGAGGATATCCACGCCGCCCTGCAGCCCGACGCCGATGCCGGTGTCCCAACCCGAGGCCTGGTCTCCGTCGGTGACGAGGTTCGCGTGGAATCCGACGGAGAACCGCCCCCAGATTCGATCGTAGGCCGAGCTTCCCACGCTGGCCCCGAGGCTGATCGGCATCACCGAGATCGGCACCGACATCGCGATCAGGTCATCGGTGTCGTAGGTACCGTCGTAGACTCCGATCGACCCGAGGAGGCCGACGGAGGTGGTGCGATCGAGGCGAAACTCCCCTCCGATCGCGAAGCTGTAGCCACCGACGCTGTGATCGAGAACCTTCCCGAGCCCGAGCGCGAACGGGACCACGGTCAGACGGAGTCGCGTCGACGGCGGTCGCCCGGTCAGCGGATCGACCAGGTCGGAGAGCGAGACGCGGTCGTCATCGGTGGAGTCCTCGAGCTTCGCCAGCTTCTTCGCCTTGGCTGGAGTGGCAAAGTGCTTCGCGGTACGGCCAAGCGCGCCGAATGCGGCGTCCATTTCGGCGGCGGGCCCCATCAACTGGATCGCCGCGTACGAGAGATCGAGGTCGGCGAGCGTGCTCGCCATCGCATCGATGGTCAGCGCATGAACCTCCGCCGCAGTTGCCAGATCCGAAAGCGGTGCGCGTCCGAGTTCCACGTCGGCCGTGACCCGGCTCGCGATCTGACCGGCGGTGCCCTCGGCACCGGCCAGATGTGCGATCACGCGTGTGCGGGCGGCAACGAACGCGCTCGCCGCCGTCTCGGGCTCGCGGGCGAGTCGTTCGAGCCGCGTGCGCAAGAGCTCCATTGCCTCGCGCGTGCGTCCGGTGTCGACCACACCCGCGATGAGGTAGTTCGTCGCCATGCGGTTCTCGCCGAGCGAGGTCTCCAGGACGTAGCTCGCGCCGAGCTGATGGCGGATGTCTTCAGCAATCTCGTCGAGCATCTGCGCGGCCACGAGTTGCTGCGCTCGTGAACCGTGGCCCGCCGGAATCGCCATCACGACTCCGACCTGTGTCGTGTCCATGTCACGTGCGATCGACGCCACGGACGGTGTGGACCGCCCGCTGCTCCGCGGAGCCGCTCGCCCCGTCCAGTCCGCGAACAGGAAATCGATCCAGCGGTCGGCGAGGGGACCGTCAAACCGGCCGGAGATCACGAGCGTCGCGTTGTCGGGCGTGAAGTGCGCACGCCGAAACTCCTTTGCATCGTCGAGGGTCAGGCCCGGGCTGGCGTGCCGTGCGAGCCCTCCGCGCGCGTACGGATGCTGCTCGCCGTAGACGGCGCCGTTCCACGCGTCGGTGATGGCACCATCATCGCGAACGGCCACGTCCAGCACACGCAGCACGTTTCTCACCGTCGCATCGCCACTACGATAGCGACCATCGCGTACCAGGCGGCGTAGCCCGGCGAGCAGCAGATCCATGTGCATGTCGAGGCCCCGCGCCTGGAACACCGTGATGTCGCTTCCGACGCTCGCCGCGTTGCTGCCACCTGCTGCGGCGAACGCGAGAAAGTCGTTGAGATAGCGCGCGTCCCAGGTCAACGCCTTACCGGCCACGAACGCGGCGCCGCGCTTGTCTGGCGGATCGTCGGCCGTTCCCGCGTTGAAGACGAGACGGATATCCACGGTGGGCACGCTCGTCACGGGCAGCAGGACGACCTTGAGGCCGTTCGGCAGGACCCGCGTGGTCATCGCCGAGATCGTGGTGGCCGGTGGGTCACCGAGCGACGGCCTGGTTGCCTCCGCCGGATCCGGTGGATCGCGGTGCAGACCGATATCGTGAATCGCGACGACGGGCTTGATGTCATGTCCCGCCTTCTTTCCGGCCATCGGGTGCAGCACCACCAAGGACGCATGATCGAACCGCAGCACCTCCTCGGCGACGCGCGCCGCCTCGTTGCGATTCAGCTCGCGCAAGCCGGCGAACGCCTGTCCCACCGCTTCGGCGGGCTCCATGCGCGCGAGCACGTAGCTCGCAAGATCCGAGTCGCGTTGCGCCGTGTCATCGAGATTCGCGTATGCGTTGTAGATCGCCGTCTGACGGAGTTGGTCGAACGCGGCCTCGCCGAGATCGGCCTTGCCGAGTGTCCGGAAGATCGCCGGCAGCGCTGCGACGCCGTCCTTGACGCCCTTCGTCACCTGCTCGATGGTCTCGTCGTCCCCCGGTTGGATCCACACGGCGAGCATCGGGGCCCGCGTGTCGCCCAGCGTGTAGTAGGTGACGTCACCCGCGATCTGGCCGTCGATCGCGCCGACGAGCAGCGACGCCATGGCCGTGACCTTCGCACGCTCCGCGAAGTCCGCCGGAAGTGGCCACGCCACGATCAGTTGCTCGTCATCGACCGGGGCAGCAACCTTCACGGCCTTCCCGGTCGGCCTGACAATCGGGACCGCAACGGGATCCGACGCCTCGCGCTTCGCGACCTTCGCGATGAACTTTCCGAGCGCACCCTCGAGCGTCTTCGGCGAGATGTTCCCCGAGACCACGAGCACGGCGTTCTTCGTCGCGTAGTGCGCGTCTGCAAATGCACACGCTTGCGCGCGCGTGATGGCGCCCACCGAAGCCGGGGTACCCCCGACCCGACGGCGGTACGGATGCCCCTCTGGATACAGCCCGTCGTGGACCGTCTCGAGCAGCGCGGCGCCCTTGTCGCCCAGCGAGACCTCGTTGACCACGACCGCGCGCTCTCGAAGGAACGCGGCGTCGGTGACAGAGGTGCAACGAAATCCCACGCGCACGGCCTCGATCGAGAGCATCTCGTCGAGGTGGCTGGCCTTCGCGCGCTCGACGTACGTGGTGGCGTCCAACGAAGTGAAGGCGTTGAAGAACGTCGAGAACGTCTGGAGCTTCGCGAACAGCGACTGGCCGCCGAGCACCTGCTGGAACATCAAGTGCTCGACGAGATGGGCGACGCCTTCCTGCCCGGCCGGATCGTCACTCGCGCCGACCTGATAGCGCATCGTGACCTGGACCTCGCTCGCGCGTGCATCCTGCACCAGCACCACGCGCAAGCCGTTCTGCAGCTGCAGGCTCGAGATCGCGAGCCCCATGCTCGTCTGCCGCGGCGGCTCCGGCGGCGGCGTCTTGCCGATGAATCCGCACGCAGACGCGAGAACACAAGCGATCGCCAACCCGCCACGTACTGCCATTGGCCGACTATACGTCGGATGGCATCGTGATCGCGCTCGATGGGATCCGCGTCGCGCGCGCGATGTCCCTGAAGCAGCCCGCGGCAGCCTTACTTCGCGCGGCGTGCGGTGACCGCGGCGAGCCCCCGCGTCGCACTCGCGCGGACCGAACCGACTCGATCCGCCTCGGCCGTGCGGAACAGCTTCTCCGCGCGATCGAGATCGCGATCGATGACGATCCAGCCGAGCATCGCCGAAGCCTCGCCGACGCGGGGCGAGCTCGGGTACCGCGACAGGAAGCTCTCGAGCGCGGACACGGCGTCGCCCGACCTCGCGCGTACGAGCGCACTCGACCGCCAGAACGTCGCGTCCTCGGCGAGAGGATCGTTCGGAGCAGAGGCCGCCGCGCGCTCGAAGATGGGCGCGGCCGCCTGCGGAGATCCGGACGTCAGCGTGGTCCAGCCCTCGTCGAACAGGACCTCGATCGGCCGCCTGACCCGGGGCGGCGCCTGCGCGATCGCGGCCTTCCCCGGGTTCTGGATCTTCGCGGGCACCCGCGGCGTTCGCTTGGGCTCGGGCGCGACCGCGACCGGCTCGTCGGCCACCACGGGCGTAGGCACGTCGACCGTCGGGGGCGGCAGTGGTGGCTCCTGCTGGGCAAGCTCGAACTCCCAGCGCTCGCCCGCACTCAGGATCCGCGATGCAGCACCGTCGGCGCGGATCTCCACGCTGCCGTGGTAGACGCGC
>JAYVLW010000449.1:0-11840 GCA_043759315.1 Myxococcales bacterium | reverse complement strand
GTGGTGCGCCGCCACGCGCCTCGCAGACTACCCGGGCGCGCTGTGGGACTGCGGGAGCGTCGGCGGCGATATCGATACGACGTGCGCCATCGTCGGCGGCATCATCGTCGGCGCGGTCGGCGTCTCCGGGATCCCCGCGGCCTGGCGGGCGTCGCGCGAGTCGCTGCCGGCGATGTGAACATGCGATGATCGCGGCGTGCGGGCCGTCATCGCGATCGTCGCTCTTGTCGCGTGCCGGCATGGCGCGTCGCCGCTCCCCGCGCCGAGCTGCGAGCAGGCCGCGGATCACGTGCTGTCGCTGCTCGAACCGAAGGACGATGGCGCGCGCGGGGTGCGCGGCGTGTTCGCGACGCGTTGCCGCGAGGATGCGTGGGGGCCCGAGGTGCGGACGTGCGTGGTCAGCACCACCTCGCTGAAGGATCCGAAGCACTGCAAGGCGAAGCTCGCTCCGTCGGCGCGCACGCATCTCGAGGCGGAGCTCGCGGCGGTGGCGGCAGCAGCGAGGAGCCTGGGCGTCCCCGAAGCCTGCCGCGAATACGCGCGCATGGTCGAGAAGCTGATGACGTGCGACCAGATCCCGCAGGCAGCCCGGGATGCGATCCGGGCGTCCTACGAGACGCAACGCCAGGGATGGACGGAAGGGGGAAGCGGGTCCGCCATCGAAAGCTGCCGGCCAGCGGCGGAGGCGATGAAGCAGGCGGCAGCGTCGGTCGGCTGCCCGCTGCTTTAGTTTGATCCGGCCCTCTGGGGTGCGATGATTCCCACGTGCGTGGCCTCCTCATCCTGCTGGTCCTGACAACGGCTTGCCAGCGCAAGTCGAAGGTGCCGACGTGCGAGGTGATGTCCGATCACGTGCTGACGATGTTCGAGCCGGTCGATGACTTCGCGAAGTCGGTGCGCGCGGTGTTCCTCAAGCGCTGCGCCGAAGACGCCTGGAGTGACGAGATGCGCAGGTGCGTCGTCGACACGAAGTCGGTCGTCGAGCCGCAGAACTGCAAGCGCAAGCTGCAGCCCGAGCAGCAGAAGAAGCTCGAGTCCGACCTCAAGGAGGTCGAGCTCCAGGAGACGAAGAAGATCCTGCCCGTGTCGTGCGGGCGATACGAACAGGTGCTCGCGCTCGTGGTCGCGTGCGACAAGGTCCCGAAGGAGGTGCGCGATCAGCTCGCCGCGCGCTTCACCCAGGTGAAGGCGGAGTGGGCCGTGGCGGCCGACAAGTCCGAGCTCGCTGGGGTGTGCGCGAGCGGGATCCGCCTCCTCAAGCAGGCCGCCGTGGACTGCCCGAACTCCGAAACCTGGTGATCTGACGTGGGCGACGCCGAGCTGAAGTTCGCGGTGGTGGCTCTGTCGGCCGTGTTCTTCGTGATCGATCCGCTCGCGAACGTCCCGATGTTCCTGTCGATCACCGCCGGTGAACCTCCGGATCAACGACGCCGGACCGCGTTTCGTGCGGCGCTCGCCACGTGGATCACCCTGTGTGTCTTCGCCCTCGCGGGCGGTCTGATCTTCCGCGCGTTCGGCATCTCGCTCGGCGCCTTCAAGATCGCGGGCGGCATCATGCTGCTGCTGATGTCGATCGACATGATGCGCGCTCAGCCCTCGCCGACGCGCACCACCATCGAGGAGCAGGACGAGAGTCGGAAGCGCGATGACGTGGCGATCTTTCCCCTCGCGGTGCCAATGCTCGCGGGGCCTGGCGCGATCGCGACGGTGATGGTGCTGATGTCGCGCGCAGACTGGCAGCCGATCCCGACCCTGTCGGTGTTCTTCGCGGTCACGGTCACCTGCCTCGTCGCGTGGCTGCTGATGCGCTGGGCCTCGAGCGCCGACAAGTACCTGCCGAAGACCGTGTTGCGCGCGTTCGAGCGCATCATGGGGCTGCTCCTCGCCGCGGTCGCCGTCGAGTTCATCGCCGGCGGCGTGCGCGACATGATCCACCCGCAGTGACAGGAGATCCGATGCGCGTGCTCATCCTCGGCGTCCTGGTCGCGTGCGGCGGTGGTCGAACGCCGCCCGCGGAGAAGCCCTCACCGGCCGGCGCGAGCTGCGCCGCGGCTGCCGACGGCATGGTCGGCATGCTGATCGCGTCGATGAATCCGAAGCCTCCCGATGAGGACGCTGATGCCCTTCGCAAGCTGGTCGTCGAGCGCTGCGACAAGGACGTGTGGAGCCCCGACGCGCGCCGCTGCATCAAGGACATGAAGTCCGCCGATGATGCCAATGTCTGCGGCACGTTACTGACCGATGACCAGCAGGCTGCCCTGGTCAAAGCGCAGCAAGAAAAGTACGGGGCGAACAAGCCGTGACGTGGTACCCGTAGCGCCCGTGTCGGCTGTACCCAGGCCCCTGTTCTCGCATCGTCCGTACTGGGCGAAGCGGTTCGGCGTGGCCCCGGTCTTGCCGACCACGCGCGCCGAGATGGACGAGCTCGGCTGGGATTCGTGCGACATCGTCCTCGTCACGGGTGACGCGTACATCGATCACCCGAGCTTCGGCATGGCGCTCGTCGGCCGGCTGCTCGAGTCACACGGGTTTCGCGTCGGCATCCTCGATCAGCCCGACTGGCGCAGCGCCGAGCCGTTCCGCGAGCTCGGCCGTCCAAATCTGATGTGGGGCGTCACCGCCGGAAACATGGACTCGATGGTCAACCGGTACACGAGCGACCGGAAGATCCGCAGCGACGACGCGTACTCGCCGGACGGCGCCGCGGGCCTGCGCCCCGATCGATCGGTGATCGTCTACGCGCAGCGCTGTCGCGAGGCGTTCGCCGACGTGCCCCTCGTCGTCGGTGGGATCGAGGCGAGCCTGCGCCGCATCGCGCACTACGACTACTGGTCCGACAAGGTCCGGCGGTCCGTGCTGATCGACTCGCACGCAGACCTCCTGGTCTACGGCAACGCCGAACGCGCGATCGTGGAGCTCGCGCATCGCCTCGCCGCCGACGAGCCGATCGGCGAGATCCGGGATCTGCGCGGCACCGCGTTCCGCCACTCGCCCGATGCGGCGTGGAGCGTCGTCGATTCCACGCAGATCGATGCGCCGGGAAAGATCGACGTCCAGCCCGACCCGTACGCGATGGAGCCCGAGCGCGCCGAAGCGCCGTGCTCGACGGGCGAGGCAGCGCCGGCGGAAGCGCCGCTGATCCAGCTGCGTCCGCGGAAGGCCGATCGCGCGAGGCAGGTGATCCGGATCCCGAGCTTCGAGCAGGTCTCGGCGGATCCGGTGCTCTACGCGCACGCCTCGCGTGTGCTGCACCTCGAACAGAACCCCGGCAACGCCCGCGCGATCGTGCAGCGCCACGGCGAGGGCGCGAAGGCCGCGGACGTGTGGATCAATCCACCGCCGGTGCCGCTGACCACACCCGAGATGGACGCGCTCTACGAGCTGCCCTACACCCGCCTGCCGCATCCGAAGCACCAGCCGACGAAGCTGCCCGCGTACGAGATGATCAAGTTCAGCGTGACGATCCTGCGCGGCTGCTTCGGCGGCTGTAGCTTCTGCTCGATCACGGAGCACGAGGGCCGGATCATCCAGAGCCGGTCGGAGAAGTCGATCCTCGGGGAGATCGAGAAGATCCGCGATCAGACGCCCGGCTTCACCGGCAACATCTCCGACCTCGGCGGGCCGACGGCGAACATGTACCGGATGGCCTGCAAGACGCGCGAGATCGAGGCGGCGTGCCGGAAGCCATCCTGCGTGTTCCCCGGGATCTGCGACAACCTCGGCACCGATCACGGGCCGCTCGTCACGCTGTACAAGAAGGCGCGTGCACTTCCGGGTGTGAAGCGGATCTTCATCGCCTCGGGTGTGCGCTACGACCTCGCGGTGCGCTCGCCCGAGTGGATCCGCGAGCTCGCGCAGCACCACACCGGTGGCTATCTCAAGATCGCCCCCGAACACACCGAGGACTCGCCGCTGCGGCACATGATGAAGCCCGGTATCGGCGCGTACGATCGGTTCAAGGAGCTGTTCGATCGCTACGGTAAGGAAGCGGGCAAGGAGCAGTACCTGATCCCGTACTTCATCGCCGCGCACCCGGGCACCACCGACGAGGACATGCTGAACCTCGCGCTGTGGCTCAAGCGCAACGGCTTCCGCCCCGACCAGGTGCAGGCGTTCCTGCCGTCGCCGATGGCGAGCGCGACCGCGATGTATCACACGGGCTACAACCCGCTGAAGTCGCTCAAGGCCCGCGAGCGCGTCCACGTCGTCAAGGACATGCAGCAGCGTCGCCTGCACAAGGCGATGCTCCGTTATCACGACGCGAACAACTGGCCGATGATCCGCGAGGCGTTGATGCGCATGGGCCGCGCGGATCTGATCGGCGGCGGCAAGCAGCACCTCGTGCCCCCGTGGCAACCGGTGGGCACCGGTCTCCAGCACGAAGGCCTGCGCGGTCGCGGAGGGCGCTCGCAGCAGCCACGCCGCGGCACCGCACTCACGCAGCACACGGGACTCCCGCCCCGCGCGGGCGGTCCGAAGCGCCGCGGGCGCTAGCGAGCGCCGGCGCTCGCCGCAGCACATACATCGGTGCCTTTTGTGGTCGCGAGTCCGCGGGGTACTCTTGCCACCAGCGTCATGGCGGCGTCGCCCTCTCCATCGCCCGAGGCCGAGATCTCGATCGGCAGCGTCCTCGACGGGCGCTACCGCATCGATGCCATTCTCGGCAGCGGCGGCATGGGGCGCGTGTATCGCGCGGAGCACACCGGCATCGGACGCCCGGTCGCGATCAAGGTGTTGCACGCCGATCTCAACCGCAACCGGGAGGCCGCGCAGCGGTTCCAGCGCGAGGCGATCGCGTCGGGGCGGCTCGACCACCCGAACATCGTCAACGTCAGCGATTTCGGTGTCGTCGATCACGGTCCCTGCTACCTGGTGATGGAGGTGCTCGAGGGCGAGTCCCTCGGCGCACGCCTCGAGCGTGACCAGCGGATCCCGTGGCGCGAGGCGATCGAGATCATGCGCGGCGTGCTGATGGGCCTGCGTCACGCGCACGAACGCGGCGTGGTGCACCGCGACATCAAGCCCGACAACGTCTTCCTGACCTACAAGGACGGCGAGCTGGTCGTCAAGATCCTCGATTTCGGCATCGCGAAGCTGTTCGCCGGCGAGGCGGATGATCCCGCGTCGACGCGCGCGGGCCTCACGGTCGGTACACCGGCGTATCTGTCGCCCGAGCAGGCCGTGGGCGGCGAGATCAAGCCGGCGTCCGATCTCTACTCGGCGACGATTCTCCTGTTCGAGATGCTCACGGGGCGCGCGCCGTTCGAGGACAAGGATCCGCTCGCGATGCTTGGCGCTCACGTCAGTCGTGAACCGCCCCGGGTCGCCGAGGTCGCTCCCGACGTCGCGATCCCCGCGGCGCTCGAGGAGGTGATCCAGCGCGGCCTGATCAAGACATCCGCGGACCGGATCAGCTCCGCCGAGAGCTACATGGGTCAGCTCGACACCGTGCTCGCGAGCACGCGCCTCGGTACTGCTCCGATCGTGCACGTACCCGAGGCGCTCGGGAGCGCACCGACCGCGATGCTGCTCTCGACCACGCCACCGCCGGGCACGCTGTCGCAACTGACGCCTGCCCCGGGGCAGGACTCGTCGATGATCCTGCTGACCGATCGAAAGGATGGCGCGCCAGCGTTGCCGGCGAGCACGCGCGCGATCTCGCTCGCCGACGCGCCGCCGATCCCCCGCAACTGGATCAAGATCGGCGCGATCGTGGTCAGCCTGCTCGCGGTGATCGCGATCATCGGAGGGATCGCGAGTAGCTGTGGCTCGAAACCGAAGCCCACGCCGCGCGACGAGCCGACCGCGCCGGCCCCGAGGCCCAGCAAGCCCGCGCCGGCCAAGCCTGCGCCGAAGGCCGCGGCCCCCGCGCGTGACGAACCGAGCATCCCGTCGCCGCTACCGGTCGCCACCGTCGATCGAGATACCCAGCTGAAGGCGCTGCTCCACGATCTCGAGACGCTGGCGACCTGCACGGAGCGCAAGGCCGTCATCGCGAAGCTCGTCGAGCTGGGTGACGAGCGCGCGGTCGCGCCGCTCAAGGCCGCCCGGTACCGGATGCGCGGCGGTGTGCTCGGCTTCCGACAGAGCAACGCGAACAAGTGCTTGAAGGCGGAGGCCGAGGCGGCGGTAAAGGCCCTCGGTGGAACGTTCAAGTAGGGCACGAAGCGGAGATCTCCGCGTCAGCGAGAACCAGGCTTGGCCTTCCAGTCCTTCTGCGAGAACACCTCGAAGTCGACGACCAGGCACACCGGCTTGTCGGTCGCATCGACGGCCCAGTATGCGGCGAACTCACCGGTTCCTGCGGGGAGCGCGAGCGCGCGGCGGCCGTCCGTCAACTGGATCTCGATCGGCTGGATCCCGTTCGCGGGCGGCACCGCGATCAACCCCGGAGAGCCTGAACCTGCATCCACCAGGACGATCCACCCGCTGGTCGCCTCGAGACGTGGGAGCTGGTCCGCGGATTTCGGCGGCTTCTGACCCTTGTAGTGCGCCACGGTCCACCGCTCGATCGGCGGGCGTCCGACGTGGATCACGATCGCGGCGAGCCGCTCCTTGTCTCCGGCCCGCGCGACGCTGAGCATCACGCGGAACTGCCCCGGCGCCACCGGGCGATCGAACGCGCGCCAGCTCTTCGGCACCGCTGGATCCGCGATCGCAAGGCCGCCCGACGCCGCGGGGAGCTGGAGCGGGAGCATGCGCACGTCGATCTTGTGCGGACCGAACTGCTCGCCGTAGCGCAGCAGCCGGCCGATATCACGCGGCGCGACCAGCTCGGTGCGATGCACGGGCGGAGGTGGAGGCGGAGGTGGGAGCGGGAGCGACGGGCGCCCCGGATTCTTGGGCTTGACCGCGATCGCCGGCAGCTTCTTCGGCTTCGGAGGCGGCGGTGCAGGCTTGGCCACGCGCTTGACCGCCGTCGCCGCCTTGTTTACCGCACCCTTCGTCTTCGCCACGGTCGGCACGGTAACATCTGCGCATGCGCCGCGTGTGCCCCGAGTGCAAGGCCCTCAATCGGATCCCGGTTCGTCATCTCGCGGATACGGGGAAGTGCGGGAAGTGCAGCCACGCGCTGGCCCCCCACGGCGCGCCGATCGAGGTGACCTCGGAGACCCAGTTCGACGAGATCGTCGCGGGCGCGCGCGTCCCGATCCTCGTCGATTTCTGGGCGACCTGGTGCGGGCCATGCCGCACCGTCGCTCCCGAGGTGAAGAAGGCCGCGCACAACCTGGCGGGTAAGGCACTCGTGCTCAAGGTCGACACCGATGCGCAGACCGAGCTCGCGCAGCGCTACCAGATCACCAGCATCCCGAACTTCGCCGTGTTCTCGGGCGGCCGGCTGGTCCGCCAGCGCGCCGGTGCGATCGATCATCGCCAGCTCGAGCGCTTCGCGATCACCCCGCAGTAGATCGCGTCGAGCGCGCGGACGCGAGGGTAGAGGGTAGACCATCACCCGGATGAGTAAAAAACTACCCGGGGTAACCGGTTAAATTCTCGGTAGTTGAGACCACAATTCGGTGGCCCGAGGGTTGCGATAGCTCCCCTCGTGCAGACAACGACGAAAGCCCGAGACCAGCTCATCTCCGAGCACGCCGACATCGCGCGCAGGATCGCTCTCAAGATGGCGCGTCGCTGTCCCGACTGGGTCGCTCGTGAAGACATCGTCGCCGCCGGCATGCTCGGGCTGACCGAGGCGGCCGCGCGCTACGACGACTCGCGCAAGGAGCCGTTCCTCTCGTTCGCGGAGCACCGCATCCGTGGCGCGATCCTCGACGAGCTGCGCCGGGGTGATCTGCTGCCGCGCCGTGTGCGCCAGATGGCACGCAAGATCGGCAACGCGATCCGCGAGCTCGAGAATCAGGGCGAGACCGCGAGCGATGCGCGCGTCGCGATGAAGCTCGGCGTCACGCCGGACCACTACCGCACGGGTCTCGCGCACCTCGTGCACATCGATGTCGAGCCGCTCGACGAGAAGTCTCCGGCGCTGCGGACGTCGATGACGATGGCGCCCGACGAGGCGGCCGCGCGGCGCGAGGAGCTCGATCGCGTCAACGTGGCGCTCGCGAAGCTCGAGAAGCGTGACGTCACGATCCTCGGCCTGCACTACATCGAGGAGCTCACCTATCACGAGATCGCGAAGACGCTCGGCATCACGCCGTCGCGCGTGTGCCAGCTGCTGTGGCGCGCCGTCGAGCGTCTGCGTGCCCACCTGGGAGTCGAGGAAGCTCCACTGCAGGTCGGTGCCGCGGTGCTCCGCGCCAGCGCCGCATGACCCTGCGGGTCTGGTGTTCGCGCGCCGAGCATGCCAGCCTGTGGGCTCTCAGATGGCCGAGGATGTCGTTCGCGTCCGCGTGATGGTGGTGGAGGACGATGTCGAGGTCGGAAAGCTCCTCGCACGTAAGTTGACCCTGGACGGCCACGACCACGAGGTTCTCGAAGATCCTGTCCCCGTGCTTGCCCGCCTCGAGGAGGGCTACGACGGGTGGGATGTGGTCATTCTCGATGTCGGCCTTCCGAACATGAGCGGCATCGACGTGCTGCGCAGGTTTCGCGAGGTCGGCTCGCTCGCCTCGATCATCATGCTGACCGGCGACAACAGCGCGCAGACCGCGACCACGTGCATGCGCGCCGGAGCGTTCTACTACCTGACCAAGCCGTTTCGCCCGTACGAGCTCGGTGCGATGGTCGAGTCCGCGGCTCGGTACTCGCGACTCCGCCGTCAGCTCGCCGCCGTCAACGCGCCGAAGCTGAACGGCAGCGAGCCGCCGAGCGACCTCGTCGGCATCTCCACCGCCATGCGCCGCCTGCGCTCGGCACTCGACCGTCTCGCGGGCCAGGACGTCTCGGTCCTCATCCAGGGCGAGAGCGGCACCGGCAAGGAGCTCGTGGCGCGCGCGCTTCACTCGCGCGGCATGCGCAAGACGAAGCGGTTCGTGCCGCTCAACTGCGGCGCGATTCCCGAGTCCCTGATCGACAGCGAGCTGTTCGGCCACGCGAAGGGCGCGTTCACCGGCGCCACCAGCGATCGCCCGGGCGTGTTCGTCGAGGCCGATGGCGGCACGCTGTTCCTCGACGAGATCGGGGACATGCCGCTCGCCGTGCAAGCGCGGCTGCTCCGCGTCCTCCAGGAGAGCGAGGTCCGCCCCGTCGGCTCCAACGTCGAGCGCAAGGTCGACGTCCGCGTGATCGCCGCGACTCATGTGGATCTCGCCGCCGCCGTCGAGGCGCAGCAGTTCCGCCAGGATCTGTTCTACCGGCTCAACGTGGTCGTGCTGCAAGTTCCCCCGCTGCGCGAGCGTCTCGACGACCTCCCGATGCTCGCCGCGCACTTCCTTCACAAGCACGGGGGGGACAAGCCCCCGAGCCTGTCGCCCGATGCGCTCGAGGCGATGAACGCGTACCCGTGGCCCGGCAACGTGCGCGAGCTCGAGAACGCGATCCAGCACGCGCTCGCGCTGCATCACGGCGACGTGATCGGCCCCGAGTCACTGCCCGCGACGATCACCTATCGCTCCGCACCGCCGGGCACGTCGGCCGTACGCGAAGACGGCGAGCTCGAGCCCCTGACCGAGGCGAAGCGCCGGGCGAGCGCCGCGTTCGAGAAGCGCTACCTGGTTGCCGCGATGGAGAAGGCGAAGGGCTCGGTCTCCGAAGCGGCCCGCCTCGCCGGCCTCGATCGGACGAACTTCCGCAGGCTGCTGCAGAAGTACGGGCTCGACGCGACGACGTTCAAGGCGTAGCGGCCCGGCGACGTCGCAGCGCGAGGCCGAGCGCACCGATGCCGAGACCCGCGCCACCGCCACCGCCACCGCAGCCGCAGCTCTGGTCTTCGGAGATCAGCGCGTAGATGTGGCTGGTCACGACGATGCGCTGGTTGCCGTCGTCGACGAGCTCGACGCGGAACCGATGCTCGCCGATGGTGGAGTCGGTGTAGCGGATCCGCGCGTCGTCGGTATTGACCTCGTCCTGGTGGACCTTCACGCCGTCGCGGAAGATCTGCACGAACATGCCGGTGGCGCTGGTGACATGCACGCGGAGCTCGGCGGGGCCGCGGGCGTCGTGGACCTCGTCGCCGATCTCGCTGCCGTCGGCGAGCACGAGCTCGACGAGCGGATCGTCAGGGCCGCGCATCTGCACGATCGTGCGGCCGTGGCGGATCGCATCGATGATCGCCGCCTCGGAGAGTCCGGCCGCGAGCACGAGCGTGGTCGGGCTGCCGAGCGGCGTGTCCGTGACGCCCGTGCCCATGCCGGCGCGGTGGTCGTCGCTTCCGCCGATCGCGGCGATGTGATTGCCCGCGTCGAGCTGCTTGTCCCACATCGCGATCGCGGCCGGCGTGAACGCGCGCTCGACGAACTCCCACTTGCCGGTGATCACCTCGATGCCGTTGACCTTGCTCCAATCGGTATCGGCATGGCGCCACGCGCAGCCGATGCACGCGCCGCCGAGATCGAGCGACGGGTGGTTGACGATGAACACGCCGCCCTGGGCCTGAACCTCGTCGAGGATGCCCGTGACCTTGCGGCTCTGAAAGCCGATGCGGTGATCGATGTACGCGTTCGTTCCGACCGAGTTGCCGTGGCCGGCGTACGTGGTGATCTCCGCGCCGCGAAGAAACAGGAAGCTCGGCATCATCGGCTGCAGCGCGGCGATCAGCGCGTGCTGCGCGTTCGTGTTGTGATCGCTGAGGTTCACGAAGTCGAGGCCGCGGCTCTTCGCGAGGGTCGCGATCTGCAACAACGTCGCGGTCGCGTCACCACTCTGCTCGGAGTGAACGTGGAAGTCGCCCTTGTACCAGCGGCGGTCCCCCGACAGCACGATCGGCGCGAACGGCGCCTTTGGCAGCACCGCGAGCGTTGCGTTATCCCGGCAGGTGACGTCGATCGCGTAGTGCCCGACCGGCGCCGGATCGATCTTCGCCTTGCCGATCGACACCGTCCACGTGCCGGGTGTGATCGGGCCCGGCAGGTAGCTGCGCGATGATTGCGCGACGCCGATGATCGCGTTCTCGGTGTTCCCGCCGCCCCAACCACGAAAGCCCTCGGGGCTCCACACGCCCCAGTCGAGGATCACGACATCGGAGCCATCGGTGTGCGAGACCTCGATCTCGACGGTGCCCGCGGGCACGTCGAACGGAACATCGACGTAGTCACCACCGCCGATCGGAACATCTGCCTCGTAGTGCATCTGCGAGAGCACGGCGAGGGCGGCGAGGAGCATGGTGCAAGCGTACTACGCGAGCTACGCGGAGAGCCCCGTCCACTCCGCACTCCTGGTCCACAATTCCCTCGCGAGATCGACGTCATCGGCGACGCGGTTCGGCTCCTTCTCCTTGCCGAAGGCCGTGTAGTAGCGGCCGCTCTGCTTCGCGAGGTCGGGGGAGGTCGCGCACACGAGGGTGGACTTCGCGCCGTCCTCGGGCGTGATCATGAACTGCTTGACGAGCCAGCGGAACGGCGGCGGGATCCTGCGCCACGCATCGGTCGCGACCACGCCGGGGTGCACGGCGTAGGCGGTGACGTCGGAGCCTCCGAGACGGCGGGCCAGCTCCTTCGTGAACAGCACGTTCGCGAGCTTGGAGACCTCGTACTCCTTGAGGCCGACGAGCGTCTTCGTCGGCCTCGTCAAGGCGTCCCAGTTGATCGACTTCGCACGGTAGTGCGACGCGCTCGACACGTTGACGATGCGCGCGCCGGGCGTGGACTTGAGGCGGTCGAGCAGCAGACGGGTCATCAGATAGTGGCCGAGATGGTTCGTGCCGAACGTCATCTCGTAGCCGTCCTTCGTCTTGCTGCCGCGCTTCGCGACCACCCCGGCGTTGTTGATCAGGCCGTGGATCT
>JAYVLW010000448.1:0-3854 GCA_043759315.1 Myxococcales bacterium | reverse complement strand
ATGTTGCCGGCGGTGATCCGCCGATTGCCGACCTCGATCGTATGAGCATCGACCAGCACCGCGTGACCGTGAATGACCTCGGCGCCCGCCTTTTGCAGGCGACTTGCATAAGCATCGGAGAGCCGTGTGATCTCGCGATCCTTGGCCGCGATCAGCGTGGCCCAGTCATGTGACGCGGCCTCGATCGTCCAGCCTTGCCCCCGCGCATCCTCGATGGTCCGGCGAACCTCACTGGCATAGACGAGGAGCTTCTTGGGCACGCAGCCGCGAATCACACATGTCCCACCCCAGCGATCCGCCTCAGCGATGGCCACCTTCGCACCGTGCTCCGCTGCCACGCGTCCTGCGCGCACTCCACCCGATCCGCCGCCGATCACGAACAGGTCAACGTCGAACCGCGTCATGAATGCGAGCATACGTGTGGTGGAGCACACCGGCATCACTTGCTGTCAGCAGACGAAATGGAACTCGAGTTCAATAAACGAGTGGACTCGGCCACGGGCCTTGATAACCTCGCGCTCGACCAAGGGGGATTTCCGCTATGCGCCACAGCCTAGGCTTCGCACTGGTTCTCGGATTTGCGCTGACTGCTTGCAAGGGTGGGGACACGGGTGGCGGCGGTGGCGATGACACGACGTCTCCGGACGCTGCCGTGATCGATCCTCCCGCGCGCGGCTTCCAGGTGATCTCTCCCGAGATCACGATCACCGCCGGTCAGGAGATCACGTACTGCTACTACTTCAAGACCCCGAACACCGAGAACATGGTGATCAAGAAGTGGGTCTCGAACATGAGCCCCGGTTCTCACCACATGATCATGTTCACCACGCCGACCGAGGTGCAGCCGGCGGGCACGGTCTCGGCGTCGCAGTGCGGCATCGGTGGCGGCGGCGCGCAGAACCTCCCGGCGTGGATGTTCGCGGCGCAGACCGCGACCGCCGAGCTGGTGCTCCCCACCGATGACGGCACCGGCAAGCCGCTCGGACAGGAGATCAAGGCGGGAACCCCCGCGTACGTGCAGATGCACTACCTGAACGCGACCGACATGGACATCAAGGTCCACGTCACCATCAACGCCGAGGCCTACGACGTCGGCGCCGTCTACACTCCGACGGCGCCCTACATCACGTTCAACGGCAACATCAGCATCCCGAAGAACGCGATCGGCGATGTCGAGACGCAGACCTGCAACACGCCACCGGGGACGAAGTTCTGGCTCGTCTCCACGCACGCGCACAAGCAGGCGGTGAAGACCGAGGTCATCAACGGCATGCCGACGAGCACCGATGTCGCGTTCACCAGCACCGACTGGGAGCACCCGGGGACGAAGTCGTGGATGCAGACGCCGTTCTACACGTTCACCGGCGACAAGCTGACGTACGCATGCACCTACGACAACACGGGGTCGAACGCGGGCCGCGTCGTCACCACGGGTGACAGCGCGCAGACCGACGAGATGTGCATGGCGACCGGCTACTACTTCCCGGCCCCAAAATCGCGCATCTGCTACAACGGCTTCCTGATCCCGTAGGTTGCCGCGCTGTCGAGGAGCGCGCATCCTCCAGGAGATGCGCGTGGTCCTCGCGATCGCCTTTCTCCTCACCGCGATCGGTGCCTGCAAGCAGGGCCAGGACGCGAGCCCAGGCCCGGCAGGCTCGGCGGCACAGCCCGCTCCCAGGACCGATTCGCCCGTGGCCACCGTGGGGGTCGAGCCCGGCGGCATCGATCCCGACCCCGATGAAGGCCCAGCCGCGGTGATCACCGAGGCGACCGGCACCATCGAGCTCCGGCGCGTCGGGGAGCCGGCGTTCGCCGCCGTGCCGAGCGATACGAAGCTCTACCCCGGTGATGTGGTGCGTACCGGCGAGGCGTCGAGCGCGACCCTCCTCGTCTCGGACGAGTCGACGATCGAGCTCGCAGAGGTCACGACCATCGGTGTCGCGACGCGCGAAGGCAGCGCGGATCCGGCGGCAGCCGCGGCCGTCCTCGGAGGTCTCGCTCGCTTCAGCGTGTCGCCGCGAACACCCGGCGAAGGCGCGTTTCGCGTGTACACGCCGGGGGGCGTGGTCCTCACCCGTGGCACCGTCTACGGCGTCGGCGTTGCTGCCTCGGGCGCGGCGCGGGTGGGTGTCGAGAGCGGGGCGGTCGACGTGATCGGGCTGAGCGCGCTCACCAATACGCCGGTCCGCGTGGAGGGCGGCAGCGCCGCCGCGTTCACCGCCGATGGTGCCGTCGTCGCGCCGGTCGCGTGGCCCGACGACGACTGGGGCGCGTGGCGCGATGACATCGATGCGAAGGTCGACGTGGCCGCCGCGTTCGCGGGGCACGCCGCCGCGATGACTGCGCTCGAAGCGAACCTGCTCGACGGCTACGCCGAGCTCGCCGGCGCCGCGACTCGGGTGGCGACCTTCGAGACCCTGGCCGCGGTCAGCGCTGACAAGGGCGATGCCGTGAGCTACTCGGCGAGCGCGGCCGAGGGCGCCGCCGAGATCGAGGCGTCGTTCGCGCTCGGCGGCCGGATCGAGGCGCTGACCTGGGCGAACGCATCGCACGCGGAGCTCGCGACAGGTCTCTACGTGCGCCACCCCGACGCGCTGGGGCCGACCTGGTCGCCCACCCTGCCGCACGTCGATGCGGCGATGTTGTGGCCGAAACGCTTCGAGGTCACCGCTGCCGCATACCTCGAGCCGGTGCGCATCCAGTACTACGTGCATCACCCGCGCGGTCGCGTGCAGGCGCCGCTCGTCGGCGTCACGGTGCCGCCGTTCTACTTGAAGATCGATGTCGCGCCGCTCGACCCCGTGCGCGTGCGCGGTCGGATCAGGTCGGCGGTGTGGATCGCACCCGAGCTCGAGTACCGGGCGGCGAAGCGTCCGGTGTGGATCGCCGGGCCTCCGCTCGACTGGCGCGGAACGCTGACCGCGCGCCCGGCGGCCCACCGTACGAAGACCGCGTGGTACGTGCGTGTTCCCTCACCGCACGCGAACATCTACGTCGGCGCCAACGTGCGCGGCAAGTACGAGAGCCGCATCGCGATCAAGGGCACGCAGCCGCGTGCGTCCTTCCGTGGTGGCTGGAAGGTGGGTACCAAGGTCCGGGTCGCCGCACCCGACCTGCAGGCAGCCGCGACCGCCCGCGCGAAGGTCAAGCTGCGCACGCCCGACACGAAGGTCGCCGTGAAGATCGGCGGCGTTGGCGCGAAGGTCGAGGTCAACACCGGCGGCATCAAGGCGAAGGTCGGAACGAAGGTGAAGACCACGAAGGACGCGGTGATCGACAAGGGCAAGTCGATCAAGGCGAAGATCAAGATCAAGCTCGGCGACTGACCGGTTCGTCAGTCGTCGATCTCGATCACGATCTCTTCGACGGTGATCGTGTCATCAGGCGCCGTCACGGTCGGCGTACCGACGGTCGCCGGCTTGTCGCTCGTGACCGCCGGCTTGTCGGTCGCCGGCGACGTCGCGACGACCTTCACGTCGTCGTCGTCGTCACCGTCGGCTGCCGCGGTGACCGACGCCGCGGCTGTCCGCGGGGCGAGGCTCTCGCCGCCGTCGGCCTCCTTGTCGGCCATCTTCGGCCACGCCGGACCGCTCGCGCTACGCGCACCGCAGCCGGCGATCAGGATGACCAGGAGGAGCGCACGGCGCATGTGGCTTAGCGTAGCATCTCGCCATGGCGATCGAAGCAGGCAAGAAAGCCCCCGCGTTCACGCTCGAGTCCTCCGAGGGAGGCAAGGTCAAGCTCGCCGAGCAGGCTGGCAAGGTCGTGGTCGTGTACTTCTACCCGCGCGACAACACGCCCGGCTGCACCATCGAGGCCCAGGAGTTCTCCGCCGCCATCCCCGCGCTGCACAA
>JAYVLW010000447.1:0-7544 GCA_043759315.1 Myxococcales bacterium | reverse complement strand
GCGGTCAAGGACGGCGCGCTCACGCCGGCGCACGAGGCCGCGGTGTCGGCGGTGGAGCGCGCGATCAGCGTCGCGGCCAGCCTCGCCGCCGCATACCTCGAGGTCGGCTGGACCGTCGAGCTGTGCGCGCGGGGCACGCATGTTCCCGCCGGCACCGGTCGCCTCCACGACGCGAAGATCTCCCGTGCCCTCGCGCTGCTGCCCTACGTCGGCGACGAGGTCGAGCTCGCCGCGATCCCCGCGAAGGTCGAGAGCGTGCTGGTCACCCCGCGCGGGGTCAGCGCGCAGAACCGCCCGGCGGCGACGACGGTGATGGACGTATGAGGTTCGCCGTCGCGCACAAGACCGCGACCTACCTCATGGTCGGCTTCGCGTACCTCGCGATGACCACCGGAGGCGGGCTATCGCCGCTGATGTCGTTCGGCGGCCTCGTGCTGATGATCCTGTCGTGGTGGTGGGAGCCGCCGCGGATCCGCTACGAGCGGTGGGCGCTGGCCTGGACCATCGCGAGCGTGTTCGCGCTCGCCTACGCGGTGTTGACCGCGGTGGTCACCGGCGACTTCCTCGGTGTCGGCGGCCAGTTCCTGATGTGGCTCGTCATCGCGAAGGCGTTCAACCGGCGCGCCGCGCGCGACTGGCAGCAGCTCTACCTGCTCGCGTTCCTCATGCTCGTGGCCGGATCGGTGCTCAATCCCGAGCTGACCTACGGCCTGTGCTTCCTCGGCTTCGTGATCTCGTCGACCTGGGCGATGACGCTGTTCCACCTTCGTCGCGAGATGGAGGACAACCTGCTCGTCAAGCACGCGGCGGATCGCGCGAGCGAGCGTGTCGAGGTGCGGCGGATCCTCGACTCGCGGCGGATCGTCAACGGCCGGTTCTTCCTCGGCACGGGGCTGCTCTCGTTCGGGGTGTTCGTCGCTGCGGCGGCGGTGTTCCTCGCCTTGCCGCGCGTCGGCATCGGGTTCTTCCTGAAGAGCCGTGGCGGGCTGACGCTCGCCGGGTTCTCCGACGGCGTGAAGCTCGGCGGCCACGGCGTGATCAAGAACGATTCGACGGTCGTCATGCGCGCCGAGGTGAACGCGAAGATCGGCGGCCGCGAGGCGCCCGAGATCCACTGGCGCGGGGTCGCGTTCGACTTCTACTCGAAGGGCCAGTGGACGCGCTCGCTGCGGGCGCCGCGCACGGCGGAGACCGTGGAAGAGAACCCGACCAACGACCGGAAGTACCTCATGTGGGACGGGCCGGCGATCACCGCAAACCAGATCGACAAGCTCGCGGGCGAGCTGGTGAAGCAGGACATCTGGCTCGATCCGCTCGACTCCGACGTGCTGTTCGGAGCGGGGCAGCCGCGGATCGTCGAGTACCAGCACGTGCTGCGACCGCGGAAGCTCCCCGCCCAGTACAACGACGAGATCCGGCTCACCCACGGCAACACCGTCCACTACACGGTGTGGTCGCAGCTCAGGCCGCCGCCGCCCGAGGTGCTGCGCGCGGCGCAGGGCCCGATGCCGAAGAACTACGGCGTCTACCTCGAGCTCGGCCCGGAGATCACGCAGCGCACGCGGGCCAAGGCGCTCGAGATCACGCGCGGCCTGACGAACAACTACGACAGGGCCGTCGCGATCGAGCAATGGCTGAAGAACAACGCGACGTACACGCTCGTGCTCGCCGATCCGGGCGAGCAGGAGGCCGTCGACTTCTTCCTGTTCGATCGGAAGAAGGGCCACTGCGAGTACTTCGCGTCGGCGTTCGCGATCCTCGCCCGCGCCGCCGGCATCCCGGTGCGCAACGTCAACGGCTTCCTCGGCGGCGAATGGAACGAGTACCAGGGATACGTCGCGGTCCGCGCCGGCGATGCGCACTCGTGGGACGAGGTCTACTTCCCGGGCGCGGGCTGGGTGACGTTCGATCCCACCCCGCCCGCCGATATCGATCAGCTCGGCCGGGGCGGCACCGGCTGGCGCGCGAAGATCGGTCGGTTCTTCGACACCCTCCGGTTCCAGTGGACGAAGTGGGTCATCGACTACGACCTCGCGAGCCAGCTCGAGCTGTTCAAGTCGATCGGCGGCGCGATCAAGGACGCGGCGCTGGCCGCGAAGGCAGGCGTGATCCGTGTCAAGAACGAGGCGCTCGAGCACTGGCCGATCACGCTCGCACTGATCGTCGCACCCGGGTGGCTCCTCTACCGCCGGCGTCGCCGCGGCGCCCCCGTCGTGCTCGCGGGCGGGCGCCCGGGACGACGACAGCGCGGGGCGGTCGCGGCCGTCTACGACCAGGTCCAGAGAGCGCTCGGGAAGGCCGGCAGGATCCGCGACCCCCACACCACGCCGCGCGAGCTCGCGGTGCGGATGGCGGAGCGCGACGATCCTGGGGCAGCGCAGGTCGGCGAGCTGGTCGAGCTGTACTACGCCGCCGAGTGGGGTGGCCGGAGCGAGCCCGCCGCCGAGGAGCGGGCCGCCGTCCTGGCCCGTGAGATCCGTGCGGCACTCGAGGCTGCCAGGAAGCGCCGGCGCTAGGACGAGATCGCCGCCGACCCCATGTCTGGCCAGCTCTCGAGCCAATGCCCAGGTGACATGAGCCACGTCGCGAACCTGCCAATCTGGCACGCGATCCCCGGTTTGTTGATGCTTCCATCACCGCGTGATAGCAACGGTTGTCGTCGGAGAACCGGCGGCCTCACCCTTGCAACGAGCAACCCGCGATGTCGAGGACGCGATCCGGTCTTATCTGCGTAGCCTTCGCGGCTGTGTTCGCGAGCAGGAGCGCACGCGCGGAAGAGGGCATGCTCCCCAACGGCGCATCGCTGAAGTTCAACAAGATCTTCATCGCCGAGAACGGCGGCGCCCGGAAGGAGCCGTCGACGCCTGACAAGCTGCGCCAGTACCTGAACCTCGCGCACTGTGTGTGCAGCGAGCAAGGCGTGGGCGCCGAGCAGTCGGTGTTCTACGAGATGCAGCTGTCGGCCTCGACCGGGGCACATCGTCCCGCGGAGCTGTGGGTCGGGACGTCGTGCAACGAGGACGCGACGCGCAACAACACGTGCCGGCAGGTCGGCTCGATCGCCGACATCGATACGCTCGCCACGAGCGCGCAGCAGATCGAGTTCGGGATCTACGACGTGATCAACGGCAAGGAAGCGGGCGCCGGCATGGCGTGCAAGTCGCGCGAGGGCGACGCGATCGTGTGGGCGCTCGTCGACAACGAGGGCGACGGCAGCTACGACTACATCAACAGCCAGGCCGTCGGTAAGACCGACATGGTGAGCGGCGTCGACACCACGCCGCCTCCGCTACCGACGAACTTCTCCGGCGCGAGCGCCGAGGGCGCGGTGCGTCTGAGCTGGACGGCGCCGACCGAGCGCCCCACCGACGTCAAGTACTACCAGGCGTTCTGCATGGACCCCGACGGTGCTCCGGCGCTGTCGAGCCCGCCCGAGGCGCGCTACCAGACCGTGCAGTCGCTGTGCGAGGACCTGAACACGACCGGTGTCGCGATCACGGACACCGAGATCACGACCGCGGGCGGCACCCCCGCCACGATCCCCGACGAGTTCACGAACCTCGATCCCGCGTTCATCTGCGGGGAGGCGAGCGAGCAGACCGCGACCGGCATGCTGATCTCGGGCCTCAAGAACACCACCCAGTACCGCATCATGCTGGTCGCGATCGATCCGGCGGGGAACGCGACCGGCGCGTTCTTCACCAGCACGATCACCCCCCAGCCTGCCACCGACTTCTGGGAGGACCTCCACGATCGCGGCTCCGATGTGGAGGGCGGGTTCTGCTTGCTCGCCGAGACGTATGGCGATGGCGGTCCGATCACGAACGCGCTGCGCTCGTTCCGCGATGACACGCTCGGTGGATCGCGGTTCGGCCGCGCGCTGACCGACGCGTACTACGCCTCGCTCGCGAAGCTCGGCGCGCTCGTCCACGGCTCGCTCGCCCTGCGCGCGATCGCCGCGGTCGTGCTGTTCCCGCTCGTCGTGGTCGCGCTCGCGTGGCACGTGCTCACCCTGCCCGGCCTGCTCGCGCTACTCGCGCTCGTCGTGCTGTGGAAGAAGAAGCGGCTGAGGCTCCGCGCGCTCGCGCGCCTCGCGCCGGTAGCGACGGTCGTCGGGATCGTGCTCGCGCCGGGTGCGTCCCACGCTCAGGCCCCGTCGCCGTACTGGGACGGCGCGAACGCCGATGACACCGCCGGCGATGTCGACGACTCCGAGCTCGTGAAGTGGCACGCCGGGATCCGGGTCGGCCCTTACGTGCCGGATATCGACAAGCAGTTCGGCTCGAGCCCAGGCCCCTACGAGGACATGTACGGCGGCTATCGCGTGATCCCGATGCTCGACGTCGATCGGTTCCTGTGGACCGGCTTCGGACAGTTCGGCATCGGCGGCAGCATCGGCTACATGCAGAAGACGGCGAAGGCATGGGCCGATGGCTCGGTCCCCGGCGATCCGGATCGCATGCGATCGCCTGGCGACGAGAACACCTTCCGCTTGATCCCACTCGCCCTCACCGCGACGTATCGGTTCACGTGGCTCGATGACGAGTACGGCATCCCCGTGGTGCCCTACATCCGCGGCGGCCTCGCGTACTACATCTGGATGGTGCGCACGAACGGCGACACGGCGAAGGCGTGCTGGGATGGAACGCACACGCAGAACTGCGACGCGGACAAGGCGCTCGGCGCGTCGCTCGGCGTGGTCGGATCGATCGGCCTCGCGATCCGCGCGGAGCGAGTCGACGCGAGCGCAGCGTCGTCGATGCGCCAGAGCGGCATCATGCACGCCGGCTTCTACGGCGAGCTGTCGCTCGCGAAGGTCGACGGGTTCGGGTCGGACACGAAGCTCTCGGTCGGTGATCGCACCTGGTTCGCCGGCGTCGATTTCGAGTTCTGACCGGGGCGGAGCCTGCACGGAGGTTGCAACGCTTGGGGGGCGTGGCGAGTCAAACCCGCGTGCGCACCCTGACCGCGACCGCGGTCCTGTCGCTCGTGGTTCACGGGGCGGCACTCGCGTGGGTCATCGCGACGCCAAAACCGCAGCCCACGCCGCAGGTTGCGCCCCCTGCGCCCCGCGCCGAGGACGAGGTGCTCACCATCGTCGAGCTGCTCCCCGAGCCTTCCGCGACGCCGGCTCCCATGCGTGGCGCAGAGGCCACGGTGGCCTCCGCCGGCACACCCAAGCGCGCCTCCGAACCGGTGTCCGCTCGGAGTGTCGCGATCTCGACAACGCCGGGCAACGGAACACCGGCGACCGAGACCCGCCCCCCGGTCACCGCGCCCGAGCCTCCGGTCACGACACCGCCCCGGCGCGTGCTCGGCATGCGGCATGGTCCGCAGGTGGCCTCGACGACCGAGATGCTCGCGGCCTCCGCGGCGGAGCATCCGCAGGAGGTCCCGGAGCTCCCGGACTATCCCGGCCTCCGCACCGGGGTCGCACTCGACAGCGCGCGCGCTCGGTACAAGCACGGCGACATGAAGGCGCTCGGCGAGGTGGTCGCGCTCGAGGACGCGCAGGCCGCGGAAGAGCTGAAGCCGCAGAAGGACGGCACCTGGAAGTCCGACAAGACGACGTTCGTCGCGAAGGTCGACAAGGACGGTACGGTGCACTTCAAGGACAAGCGCAACCTCCAGGTCCATGGCCTGGTCGGCACGTTCGACACGACGGACTGGATCATGCGGTCCAAGGGCATGGACCCGTACGCGAGCGAGAAACGCGAGTATCTCGATCGCACCCGCGACCAGCGCGTCGAGATCGGCCGTGCGTATCGCAAGGACCAGCTCTCGCAGTCGGACCAGCTGATGACCGCGAACCTGGTGCGACTGTGGGCGACGACGCACGACGCCCGTGCTCGCAAGCAAGGCCTGCTCGAGCTGTGGGACGAGTGCGCGGAGGCCGGAGATGCCGACCTCGTCGCAGGCGGGCGCGCCGCGCGCGCGATGGTCGAGCGCTGGATGCAGGTCAAGCTGACAGGCGCGGACCGGTTCACGACCGACGAGCTCGCGCAGTTCAACGCGCACCGGCGGTCGCGCGCCGTACTCGCTCTCGACCGTCCGTAACGCTTCGTGCAGCGGATGGGCGGCTCGGTGCACGAACAGCGCGCGTCCTATTCGTCCGAGTAGCCCACTTCCACCACCGGGTTCCCGCCGAGCCTGTCGAAGCTCACGCGTGCGGAAGCCCCGCTCGGGGGCGAGAACCGGAAGCTCCAGCGCTGCGCTTTGAGGCCGCCTTCGAAGCGAGACGGCTCGAACGAAGGAAGGACGCGCGCACCGTCCGGCGAGCGAAGATCGGTTCGCGCGTCGAAGGCCTCTCGGGCCAGCTTGGCTGCCAGTCGGCGCGCGTCGGCTTCGCTCATCTGCGCCGCCGGCGTGGCGGGCGCCGGGGCGGTGGTGGGCGACGATGGTGCGGGTGCGGCTGCGGCGTCGACGCCGCCGACCTTTGGGGGTGCAGGCGCCGCATCTGCACTCCGCGCTGAAGCGGTCGATGGCGGCGTCTCTGTCGAGCCACGGCAACCGTACGCAGCGACGCCAGCAAGCACGAGCACGATGATTCTTGAAGTCTGCATGTTGTGGGTACGCCCCATCGACAGTTCGGATCTATCCGCGGCGCGAGCGGTACGCGGCCTGGCCGCGTCGGGCCGCGAGGAAATACGCGTGGGATTCCGGGCGTTCGCTTCGCGCCCTACTCACCAATCGGCGTGCGATCCGATCACGACGCCGCTCGACGAGACGGTCACGATGAAGAAGGGATTTCCGTCGGGCGGTCGATCGGGAGAATCGATCCAGACCGCCCACTCGCCGGCCGACTTGAGGGCTTTGATCTTCGCCCGACTGCGCCATCCGGACCGTGCCCACGCGAACTTTGACTCGACGTGAAGGAGCGCACGCTCGATGATCTGCGCGCGCGACAGGACCGCGGCGGCAGACTTGCGTCGCGCGGGTGACGGAGCGCCGTGGGCAGTGCCGAGGCCCAGAGCGATGACCAGGAGCCAATGCATGTCCCGAGCGTTACGCGTCGGCAGGTGCCGGCGTGTAAGGAGTTGGTCAGGACGAATCTCGCAGCGCCGGACAGCCCGCGCGCCGACGTGGTACGCCGTCGTCATGAGTTTCCGAATCGTCATCCTCAGCTTGCTCGCCGCCTGCGGCGGTGCGAAGCCCGCGACCACCGTTCCCGCACCGCCGACCACGGCGGTCGCGATGGAGCCCGAGGTCCTGACCGCCGGTGTCGATCCGACGAAGTCCACCGCAGGCGCGATCCCGAAGGCGACGAGGGTGCGCAGCGCCTTCGGCATCACCGAGTACACGTTGCCGAACGGGCTGCAGATCCTGCTGTTCCCCGACCCCACGCAGTCGACGGTGACCGTGAATCTCACCTATCTCGTCGGCTCGCGTCTCGAGGGTTACGGCGAGACCGGAATGGCGCACTTGCTCGAGCACATGATGTTCAAGGGCTCGCCGCGCCACCGCAACGTGATGAGCCTCCTGGAAGCGAAGGGGGCCGAGTTCAACGCATCGACGTGGACCGATCGCACGAACTACTACGAGAC
>JAYVLW010000446.1:0-7407 GCA_043759315.1 Myxococcales bacterium | reverse complement strand
ATGCCGACTGAACCGGCAGCCCGCGTCCTGATCGTCGATGACGAGGAGGCCATCTTCGGGGACTTCGCCCGCCTGCTCGCGGCTCCGCCCGCACCCGCGACGAACGCGCTCGCGACCGTCAGCCCGCTGCCGCGGTACGAGCTGCGCTACATGCGTCAAGGCGAGCACGCCGTACGCGAGGTCGAGGCCGCCGTGACGGGCAGCAAACCGTTCGCGCTCGCGTTCGTCGATCTCCACTTACCAGCGGGGATCGACGGCATCGAGACCGTGGCGCGGCTGTGGCGAGTTCAACCGGATCTCGAGATCGTGCTGAGCACGGCGGATCCGCACGCCTCGTGGACCGAGATCCGAGCGCGCCTCACCGCACGCGACCAGCTCGTGATCCTCCGCAAGCCGTTCGATCCGATCGAGATCCGGCAGCTCGCCGCGTATATGTCGGAGAAGTGGCGCCGCGGGCGCGCGCTCACCGAGCGGGTGCTCTCGCTCGAAGGCCGGGTCGCGACCGAGGTCGGCGCGCGGATGCACGTCGAGCTCCAGCGCGGCCAGAAGTTCGACGCGCTCGGGCGTCTCGCCGCGGGGATCGCGCACGAGATCAACACACCTACCCAGTACATCCAGGCCAGCCTGGACTACCTCGGAGAAGCGTTCACCGTGATCGGCCGCGCGGTCCGTGACCTGCGTGCGCGGGTCGAGGCCCACGCAGGCCCGCAGCCTGCCGACGACGAGCTCGACGCGCTCGTCGCCGAGGTCCCCGGTGCCCTGGCCGATGCCGCAGAGGGGGTTCGCCGCATCACCGGGATCGTCCGCAGTGTCCGCGATCACGCGCGCACCAGCGGGTCCCGGATCGACGAGGTGGACATCAATCGCCAGATCCGCGCGGTCGCGGACCTGGCGCGTGGCGAGTACAAGCACGACGCCGTGCTCGTCCTCGATCTCGGTGAGCTGCCGTTACTCCGCGGTCATGCCGACGTGCTCGGCGGGGCGATCCTCAATCTCTTGCTCAACGCCGCCCATGCAGTGCGCGCGGCGCGCAACAACCACGGCCCCAGCGGCAAGATCACGATCACCAGCCGCGCGACCCCGGAGCTCGTGACGATCGACATCGCCGACACCGGGACCGGGATCCCGATCGAGGACCGCGAGCGAGTGTTCGAGCCGTTCTACACCACCAAGCCGATCGGTGAGGGCACCGGTCAGGGCCTGACGCTCGCACGCACCGCGATCGTCGACGGGCATCACGGTACGCTGACGTTCGACTCCGAGCCTGGGCGAGGCACCACGTTTCATATCCGCCTCCCGATCGCCTCGTCGGAGGTCTCGTCGTGACGAAGGTGTTGTTCGTCGACGACGAGCCGGTCCTCCTGCGTTCGATCGAGCGCATCTTCAAGACGCGCGGGGCGTCGTTGCATGCCTCGTTCGCCACCAGCGGAGCGGCCGCGCTCGACCTGCTCGAGCGCGACGCGTTCGACATCATCGTGTCGGACCTCAGCATGCCGCAGATGGACGGCGTGACGCTGCTCGGCAAGGTGCGCACGCGGTTCCCGCAGATGACGCGGCTCGCGCTGTCTGGACAGTCCGCGATCGCCGAGAGTGCACGCGCCGTGCGCGTCGTCCATCAGTGGATCGCCAAGCCCTGTGATCTTCGCGTGCTGTGCGCGAACCTCGAACGGCTCGCGTGGGTCCGGGGGCTGATCGACGACCCGAGCGTGCTCGCCCGCACCTCCGAGCTGGCGAGCCTTCCATCGCCGCCAAAGCTGTTCCTGCAGGTCAACGAGGCGCTCGCCCGGGCGGCGGGGATCCGCGAGGTCGTGAGGCTGATCGAGACCGATCCCGCGGTGGTCGCGAAGCTCCTGCAGCTCGTCAACAGCGCGTTTTTCGGAGATGCCGAGCGGGTCACCTCGGTCGAGCGCGCGGTGGCGCTGCTCGGAACCGATACGATCCGGGGGCTGCTGCTCGGCGCCGAGGTGTTTCGATCTGGAGAAGCGGCGGGCCCGCTCGCGAGCCACAGCCTGTTCGTGGCCAGCCTCGCGCGCGTGCTGGCGCCTGGCGCGCTCTCCGGGGACGCGTTCGTCGCGGGGATCCTGCACGACATCGGCGAGCTGATCGTCGAAGGCGCCGCCGAGAGAGACACACCGGTCCTCCATGCGCGGACCGGCGGGCTCCTGCTCGCCATGTGGGGACTTCCGAGCGAGGTGGTCACCGCGGTTGCCTTCCACCACGACCCGCTGACCTTGCCGCCGCCGGCCCATCCGCTGGTGAACGTTGTCGCGCTGGCCGAGGCGCTCGCGACCGAGCTCCAAGCGCCGGGCGAGCAGGCGGAGCGCGATGCGTTCCTGACCACGTTCGTCTCGCCCACGGAGCTCACCAAGGCACGCGAGCTCGCCGCCAGGATGTGGCACGAGCGACCGTCCGCGCGTTAGTCACCCTGCGGGCGACGGCTTTCGCCCGAAAACCGCGCTGACTACCCGTCGGATACCCGTGAGCTTCCTGGGAGGCTGACGTAAGGTGCTCGATGATGCGCGGGCAGTTCCCTCGTCGCTCCGAACTTACAGAAAGAAGTCTCATGGCCTCGCTTACCTCAGCTCTCCTCCGCAGCGTCGTCCTGGTCCTCGTGCTCGCGAGTCATCTGGTCGGATGTAGCGACGATGACACCGTCGAGACGTCCGAGGCCCCCCAGGAGCTGGTGACCTCGTTCAGCGCCGGCACGCTCGTGATCCCGATGGATACGACGTTCCAGAACACCGGAACCCTGCGAGCGTTCGGACTCGTCTACCAGCTGCTCAAGAACGGAGTCCCGGTTCACTGGGTGATCACGCCGGGCAAGGCGCAGATCGATCCCGACATCACGATCACGGCGCCCGCCACCGTGGTGAACCGCGAGACGGGCGCCGCGATCGCGCTCCCCGCCGCGTATCGAGCAGGGCCGTTCGTCATCGCTGCCGCCGATCGCACGGCGGCGCTACCGATCATCACGGCGTGGCTGGCCTCCGATGCTGTCACCGTGGTCCACGACCTGACCAGCGGATCGTTCTCGGGAGATGTTCGTCGGACGATGACCGGCGCTCCGACGATCGCCGTGTTCCAGGACGGCAACGAACAGATCGCGTTCGACAACCTCAACGCGGCGGGGATCCCGGACTCCGCCGGCGCGGTGTGGAGCGCGACCTCGGTCGATCTTCTGACCGAGGCCAGCATCGTCGGCCCGACGACCACCGACGACGCCGACGGCGCGCTGTTCCGGAACGGCGCCCCCTACTACTGCCAGATGACGTCGATGCACTACAACGCGACCGCGCAGACCAACGAGGTGGTCCAGGAGGTCCGCTCGTGGCTCAACACGCCCAGCACGCACGCGTTCATGGAGTGCGAGGCGACCGTGACGTTCGAGAGCAATCCCAGCGGACACTTCATCTCCACCAACGGCATCGCCGACGATGGCGCGGCCGCGACGCTTCCGACGCTGCGCCTTCCCGACGATCCGTTCGCGCAGTACAGCGGCGCGATCCAGAGCGACACCGGATCGACCGACTCGATCGGGCTCGTCGCCGGCTCGACGTTTCGCCCGAACGTCCGGACCCTGATCAACGAGACCGGCGCGCCGCTCGACACGCGGATCATGTGGATGAGCGGGTTCCTCGACGGGAACACGACCAAGGGCAAGGTGACCTACCTGGCCGGCCACAACTTCAGCATCACGACCCCGATCTCGACCAATGCGCGGACCAACGGCGTCCGGGTGTTTCTCGACAGCCTGTTCGAGTCGCCGTGCACCGTCGCCGCGGGCCAGCCGAACGTGACGCTGACGAAGTCCGCGCCCGCCGTCATCGGCGGCTCGACCCTGACGTTCACGCTGAACTACGCCAACACCGGCGCCGGTGTGGCGACCTCGACGACGCTCACCGATGCCGTCCCCGCAGGCACGACCTTCGTCTCGGCGACCGGCGGCGGCGCCTTGATGGCGGGCTCCGTGATCTGGAACCTCGGGACCCTGGCCGCCGGAGCCTCGGGATCCGTCACGTTCACCGTGTCCGTGCTCGCGGACGGGACGTACCCCAACCAGGCGCGCATCAACTTCCTCGCCGGCGTCACCCCGAAACAGGTCCTCAGCAACACGACCCAGACCGTCCGCGACGCGGCGCACACGCCCGCGGCGGTCAACGACACCGCCACCGTGGCCGAGGACGCGTCGGTCGTGATCGCGGTCCAGGGCAACGACACCGGTCTGCTCGACGTGCCGATCGTCGTGACGGTCACGGACCCGCCGAATGGCACGGCCACGGTCAACGCCAACGGCACCGTGACCTACACGCCGGATCCGAACTTCTTCGGCACCGACACGTTCTCGTACACGATCCGCGACGCCGACAACCAGACCTCCACCGCGACGGTGACGGTGACGGTGACACCGGTCAACGATCCTCCGGACGCGATCAACGACAGCGTGACCGTGGCCGAGGACTCGGCCGCGACCGTGATCAACGTCCGCGCGAATGATCTGATCGCGCCCGACACCGGTGAGACCCTCACGATCACCGCGGTCACCCAGCCGGCCAACGGCACCGTGACCTTCACGGGGACCAACGTGGCGTTCACGCCGGCCGCGAACTTCAACGGGATGACCTCGTTCACCTACACGGTGTCGGATGGCAATGGCGGCAGCGACACCGCGACCGTCACCGTCACCGTCACGCCGGTCAACGACCCGCCCGATGCCGTGAACGACGCGGCGACCGTGGCGCCGAACGTCGCGACCCCGATCGACGTGTTGGCCAACGACACGATCGCGCCGGATACCGGCGAGACGCTCAGCGTCATCGCGGTCACCCAGCCCGCGAACGGCACGGTGACCTTCACCGCCGCCGGCGTCACGTTCACCCCGACCATGAACTTCACCGGGAACACGTCGTTCACCTACACGGTGTCCGACGGCAACGGCGGCACGGACACCGCGACCGCCAACGTGACCGTGTCGGCGACGGCCGCCGACACCGATCTCGATGGCAGGCCCAACCTGACCGACCTCGACGACGACGACGACGGGATCCCGGATACGAAGGAGAACTTGATCGGCGTCGATCCCACGGCCGATCACGACAACGATGGCGTTCCGAACCTGCGCGATCGCAACGGGCGCGGCGACGGCATGGCGCAGGTGTGCCCCGATGCGAACGCCGACAACGTCTGCGACGCCCTCGGGCGTGACTTCGATCGCGACGGCGACGGCGTGGCGAACCACCTCGATCTCGACAGCGACAACGACGGCATCCTCGACGTGGTCGAGGTGTTCGGCAACCTGACCGACGCGGCTCGCAACGGTCGCCTCGACTGCCCCGGCGGCGTCGGCACCAACGGCCTGTGCAACGCGGTCGAGACCACCGCGGACAGCGGGATCGCCGACTGGAATGCGGATCAGGTCGCCGATCAGCCTCTCGACACCGACGCCGATGGGATCCCGGACTTCCTCGATCTCGACAGTGACAACGATGGCATCCGCGACCTCGACGAGGGGAACTCGGGCTGCGCCGACACCGCTCCCTCCGACGGCCGCTGCGACGGCGCGGATGGCGATGGCGACGGCGTCGTCAACGCGCGCGACGGAGTCAACGGGCTCGGAGTCCAGACCTACCCCGACCGCCCCGACACCGACGCCGACGGCACCCCGGACTTCCGCGATCGCGATGCCGATGGCGACGGCATCGCCGACCTGATCGAAGGTAACTCGGCGTGCGCGGACACGGTGGCCCCCACGGGCGCCTGCGACGGCCCCGACGCCAACGGCGACGGCATCGCGGACGACGCTGCGGCGACGCGTCCCGACACCGACGGCGATGGTCGCCCCGACTATCGCGATGTCGACGCCGATGGCGACGGCCTGCGCGACAACGTCGAAGGTACGCGCGACACCGACGGCGACGGTCGCCCCGACTTCCGCGATCTCGATAGCGACAACGACGGGATCGCGGACGTCATCGAAGGCTCGACCGGCTGCGCCGACACGACGCCGCGCAACGGGCGCTGCGACGGCCCCGATGCGAACAACGACGGCCTCGCCGATGCCGCCACGAACCAGACGCCTCCCGACACCGATGGCGATGGCACCGTGGACTATCGTGACCTCGACACCGACAACGACGGGATCCCGGATCGCGTCGAGGGCGGCTCCGGCTGCGTCGACACGACGCCGGCGAACGCCGTGTGCGATGGGCCCGATGCGAACGGCGACGGCCTCGCCGACAACGCGACCCTGATCGCCCCGCCGAACGCGGACGGTGATACGGCGCCGGACTTCCGCGATCTCGACTCCGATGACGACGGCCTCCCCGACCTCACCGAAGGCGGGAGCGGCTGCACCGACGCGAACCGCAACGCGGTGTGCGACGGCCCCGATGGCGACGGCGATGGGATCGCGGACTCGATCGATGGCGCGGCGACGTTCGGCGACCCGACGCCGACCGCGCCCACCAACACCGATGGCACGGATCAGCCCGACTACCTGGATCCGGACAGCGACAACAACGGCACGCCTGACACGGTGGTCAGCGGCTGCACGGACACCACACCCGCCAACCAGCGCTGCGACGGCCCCGATACGGATGGGGACGGCGTGGTCGATCAGTCGGATGGCTTCCCCGGGTTCGGGATCGGCGCCGACCTCGATGGCGATGGCGTTGCCGACCCGACCGACCTCGATGACGACAACGACGGCATCCCCGACAGCGTCGAAGCAGGCAAGGACACCGACGGCGACGGCGTCCCCGACGACCGTGACCTCGACAGCGACAACGACGGTCTGCCTGACGTCGCGGAGGCCGGCCACGGCGCCGCGGATGCCAACGGCGACGGTCAGGTCGATTGCCCGGGTGGGTTCGGCGCGAACGGCCTGTGCGATGCGGTCGAGACCACGCCGGAGAGCGGCATGGCCAAGCAGCCGCCGATCGACACCGACGGCGGCGGCATCGCGGACTTCCGCGATCTCGACTCCGATGACGACGGCATCAGCGATCGCGCCGAGAACGGGACCGCGTGCACCGACAACCCGGCGAATGGTGTCTGCGACGGCGGCGACCCCGACAAGGACGGCGTCGTCGGCACGGCGGACCACACCACCGGCTTTGGTGTCGGCGGTTACGCCACGCCTCCCGACACTGATGGCGATGGCCTCCCCGACTACCGCGATCTGGACTCCGACGGTGACGGCATCTTCGACCTCGACGAGGCGGGCCACGGCAAGCTCGACACGAACGACGACGGTAAGATCGATGGCGACGACACGGATCGCGACGGCATCAAGACCAGCGTCGATAGCGATCCGATGTTCGGCGGCGGCGGCTCGGGGCTCGACACCGACGGCGATGGAACCCCCGACCAGCGCGACCTCGACGCGGATGGCGACAAGGCGAGCGACGC
>JAYVLW010000445.1:0-8590 GCA_043759315.1 Myxococcales bacterium | reverse complement strand
GCTCTGCGTACCCAGATCGAGGCCGAGGAACAGCATCCGCGTGCGATGCTAGTACATCCCGTGAACTACTTCGGCCACGCAGCGGTCGCGAGCTGGCGTCAGGCCCGCGGTGGGCTCCCTCTCGGCGCGATGCTGCCGGACTTCTCCACGATGTGCGGCGCGCGGGTCACCGGCAGCGACGACGAGGACGTGGCGCAGGGCATCGCGCTCCACCATGCGACCGATGCCGCCTTTCACACCGCGCCGGTCGTGCTGGGGCTGATGCGCGAGCTCGATCAGCGGCTGGAGCGCGGCGGCTGCGCGAAGGGTCCACGCCGCGCGGTCGCGCACATCGGCGTCGAGCTACTGCTCGATGGCGTGCTCGTCGAGAACGACGAGTATCGCGACGCGTACACACTCGGGATCGAGTACGACGCGCCGATCAGCTGGCGAAACGAGGGCGACGGCGCGCGCTTCTCCGTGCTGCTCGACCGCCTGCGCGACCACGGCGTTCCCGACGATCTCAAGAAGCCAGAGTCGATCGTGTTCCGGTTGTCGCGCATGCTCGCGAACCGGCCGCTGCTCGCGCCGTCGTCGACCGATCTCACCGTGATCACGATCGCCCTGATCGAGCACAAGCCGCGAGTCCAGATCGCCGCAGAGGCGGTGTTGCGGATGGTCAGGGCAACGCTGTCACTCTGAACGAGTGATGCGGTGTGTGGCGGAAGTCGGGTGGAGTGGTGGTACGCGTCTGCTCGGTCACGCGCCCACGCGCGGGCTGCCAGTCGAGGGTGAACTTCCTCTTGTTCGTCGAGAACCAGACCGCGCCGGTGCCCGACCACACGTCGATCACGTCGTCGAGAAGCGCGGCGTGATCGCGCTGCACATCCCAGACGTAGTCCATGCGCTTCGAGTTCGAGAACGTGGGCGGATCACATACGATCACGTCCCACGTGCGGCCCGCGCGCTTCGCCTCGGCGAGGAACTCGCGCACGTCAGCGTGCAGGATCTCGCCGGTCAGCTTGTTGAGGGCCAGGTTCTCGCGCGCCCAGTCGAGGTACGTGTGGGAGAGATCCACGGTGGTGGTCTGCTTGCCCGTGGCGGCCGCGTAGACCGAGAACGAGCCGGTGTACGCGAACAGATTCAGCATCGTGCTGCCGGCCTCGGCGGCGACCTTCGCACGCGTGATCCGATGATCGAGGAACAGGCCCGTGTCGACGTAGCCGGAGAGGTTGACCCTGAAGGCGTGCCCGCCCTCGCGCACGGTGCGGAGCTCCGGTGGGACCTCGATCTTCTCGTACTGCTGGCCATCGCGATGCGTGAGCCGCTCGCGCTGCTTGACGAATGCCTCGGTGGCGCCGACCGCCTCGGCTGCAGCGTCGCGCGCCTGGTGCAGCCAGTCGTCGCCGCCGCCGCGCGCCCCGTCCGCGTCCTGGTAGCGATAGTCGTTGAGCACGATCGCGCTGCCGTAGATGTCGACGGTGAGCGGCATCTCGGGGATGTCGCGGTCGTACACGCGCCAGCACGTGACGTCTTCGCGCTTTGCCCACTTGCCGAGGTGCCGGGCGGTCTTCTTGACCCGGTTCGCGAACATCTCGAACTTCGACATCACACCCCGGAGACGCCGCGCTGGCTCTTCACTTTGTACTCGAGCGTCACGGCACGCCGCCCGAGTGGCGGCAGCTCGACACCCCACGTGACGAGGCCGCGCTCGTCCATCGCGCGCGCCGTCACCTGCGTGATCTCCTCGCCGCCCGGTTGATCGTCGGTACCGAGCAAGTACGCATCGGGCGCCGCGACCTGGACCTCCACCTGCTCGACCTCGGAGATCGGGATGCGCTCGGTGACCTCGACCTCGCGCTTCTCGGTGCCGAGGTTCGAGAGCCGCACCGCGACGCGCACGGTCTGGGTCGCCCCTCCGCCGAGCAGCCCGGCTTCGTCGCGCTCGCGCGTCTCGGAGCGGTGCACGCGGATCTCCGACTCGGGGCCAAAGCCGATGTAGAACTTCTCGCCCGGCGCGACGAAGCCGATCTCGGCGCGGCCGACGTAGCCCGACGCCATGATCAGATCGACGGGCCCGGCGAGGAGCGGCGCCTGGCCAGCGTTGACCACACGCGCCCGGATGTGGACCCACGGCGACCTCAGCGGGATCGCGACGAGCGAGAGCTGCACTGGCGCGGTGAACCCGCCGACCGGCACGCGATGCGGGAGCCCATCCGCCGTGATCGACGTGCGCGCGGCCGACAGGGTCAAGCCGAGCCCGCCGTCGTCGATGCCCGGTACCTGCGAGCCGCTGCCGAGGCCGGTGGTTTGCTGCTCGTGCTCGCGCGCTTCGACGACGACGCTGTCGGGGCGGCGCCGCGTACGGACCTCGTCGTCGAACAGCTCGGGAGGCTCGACTCCGAGCGACGGCCGCTCGAGCGAGCACGTCAGCTCGACATCGGTCCAGTCTTCGCCGGTCGCTTGCCAGACGCACGCGGTGACGGTCCAGTCGACACGACCCGCCGCGCGCGCGAGCACGGCGCGGTGATACGGCCGCCAGGCGGCGCCCGGCACCACGTAGCCGATCGTCAACGTGACATCGCTGGCAGCCTCGGTGACCACGTCGATGACGAGCCGCGCACCATCATCGCCAGCCTGCGCCTCGGCACTGCGAATGCGCGCCTCGAGACGGGTCAGCGCCGCGCTGGTCGCTTCGATCTCGAGCTCTGCATCGACCTCGCGCCCGCGCGCATCGCGTGCCGCGGCATCGAGCTCGGCGAGCTGCGCGGCGGCACCCGTCGCCGGCGTCCCGCGACTCGCGGCGATCGCGAGATCCCGATGTGCCGCCTCGATCACCTGGCGCAAGCTCTCGCACTCGGCGGTGGCCGCGGCGGACATCGCCTGCGAACGATCGCGCTTCGCTTCCAGGGCCTGGCGCTCCGAGATCAGCGCGGCGAGCGCCGTGGTTCCCTGGCCGCCCGCTTCGCGCCACGGTGCGAGGAATCGTTCGCAGCGCACGTCGAGGACGCGCGCTCCCGTCGCCACCGCGGTGAGGGTCTTGTCCGCGAGGACGGGCGCGATGCCCTCGATCACGAGGCGATGCTGGCCCGCGGCGAGCTGCGTGGTTGCGCGCCGCGTGATCGATGCGCGATCCTCGAGGACCGTGACGGCGACGATCGGTGCGGTCGTCGGTGTCACGACTCCCTCCGGTTC
This sequence comes from Myxococcales bacterium, assembly GCA_043759315.1. GTDB lineage: Bacteria > Myxococcota_A > Polyangia > Haliangiales > Haliangiaceae > JABFXX01. Next base: position 5,416 of record JAYVLW010000445.1, on the reverse strand, counting down.
CCGCCGATCAACTCGAGCTTTCCGGACATCTTGACTTCGTATGCCGCGCGCAGCGTACGCTTCGTGCTCGCGGGAATGGCGACCTTCCAGCGATAGCCGCCGCGCAGACGCAGGTCGCGTGGGGCTCCCGGATCGGGTGTCCAGCGCTCCCACGCGGGCTCGATCTTGCCGATGATCACCTCGACCTCATCGTCGCCCTCGCGCGTGACCGGGATCCGATCGCGGACCTCGAGCTCGATCGGGCGCGCGGACAGGTTCTCGATCTCGATCGTGATCGCGTGATGCAGCCGCAGCGCACCTCGCAGCATGCCGGCGGTCTCCTCGCGGTACTCGGTGTTGCGCGCGATCTTCACCGTGGGATCCACCCCCAGGCCGACCTCGACCGGAGCGCCGGGCGGGGTGTAGTCGAGCTCGCTCGTGATCAGAAATCGGCCGCGGTCGTAGATGTCGATCGGCCCGGGCAACAGCGGGCCCGGAAATGGATTCACCAGCTCGGCGACGCGGAACACGTCGGGCTGTTCGCGCGGCACGGCGACGTGGGTGAGCTTCGCCGTGCCCGGCTTCGTGGTGACGGCGATCGAGTGCCATCCACCATCACCGGCGATGTCGACGGTCCCGTCGGTGACGAACGCGTAGTCGTAGGTGTGCGTCCAGTCCGCGAGGCACCCGGGCGGCAGCGCCAGTGTGGTCAGTCGCGCGAGCACCGTGCTCAGCTCGCTCGCGATCGCGCTCGCGTGACGATCCTGCGGCGCAGCCCCGAGCGTGCCGCGCACCGGAGATGATGCCGGCGCCATCACGAGGTTGCCGTAGTCGAGCCGCGGTGCACCCGCCACCAGCGTCGGCGGAGAGGCGGTGCTCTCGCCAAGTGCGGTGGCGGCCCGCTTCCGCCGCAGCTGGTCCTGGCCGAACGCGACCGCTCCTCCTCCGCCGGCGCCCCGCGTTCGCGGCGCCGACTGCGGCGGTGCAGCGGCGGCCAGCTCCGGCATCGCGGCGAACCCGGAGGCGGGCGTCGAGAACGCCTCCTTGCCACGCGACGACTCCTCGTCCCACACCTCGGCGGAGAAGGTATCCGCTGCGCTCTGCCGCGCCGGTGCCTCGGCGGGTGGCGGAGGTGGACCGCCCGGCCGCGCGCCGACGTACGTCGAATCCTCGAACTGGCTCCCGCCGGTGAACTTGCGCGCGTCGGCGGTGTTCGCCCGCTTGGGCCGGAGCGCACGCTCGTAGTCGGCGTACAGAGCGTCCGCGCCCGTCGGTGGTGCGCGGAAGCCGGCCTTCGCGGGCTCCTGCTGCCGCCTCCCGATCTTCTGCGGCGCCAGCTCGGGGAGCAGCGTGAACCGCGCCGGCTCCGCGGTCGAGAGCACGAGCGGGACCGCGCCCCAGTCCTCGCCGGTATCCTGCGCCACCACGGCGCGGATCTCGAACCGAACGCGCTCGCCGTCGATCCGCGCGACGTAGCTCGGCGCCCACCGCGCTGCCGCCACGTGATACTCGACGTGCACGACGATCTCGCTCGCGGCCGTGGCCGTGAGCTCCAGTTCGACGTACTTGCGCAGCTCGTGCAGCTTCGCCGGCCGTGCGGTGCCCGAGCGGCGATCGCGATCGGCTGCGGCCTCGAGGGCGCGCTTCGCCTCCTCGGCCTCCCGGCGCGCTGTCGCGAGCTGCTCGCCCAGAGCGAGCTGGCGCTCGCCGTGGAGCGAGATCAGCAGCCTCCGCGCGGCGAGCACTGCGCCGAACGCCGCCGGCGGGTCCTCGCTGGGGTCGGCCTCGATCACGGAGGCCGCGGCCAAGGTCTCGAGCGCAGCATTCAGGCGTTCGACCCCCGCGTCGCAATGCGCCAGGCGGCGGCGCGCCGCGGCGACCTCGGGGGCTTCCTCGGCGGCAGCCTGATCCGAGGCCGGTGCGTCGACGCCGACCCGCACGGCCGTGGCGATCGCCGGGCCGCCGACCTCGACGCGCACGGTGTCGTCGATCACGGACAGCGGAAAGCCGACGATTCGCACACGACCCGGCAAGGGTGCGGGGATCGTCGTGACGCGGCGCACGCGGGCTCCGCTCGCGTACACGGTGACGTGCTCGACCCGAGCCTCGACCGAAACCACCGTCATCGGGGCTGAGGGTCAACGGGGCGCTAACAACTGTCAAGCCATTGCCCGAGCCGCCAGGGATGTACTAGTGTCGAGTGCACTCATCCGCCCGTCATCGGAGAAGGAACCGACATGCTTCGCAAGCTTTCATTGGGATTGTTCATTGTCTTGGCAGCGTGCGGCAGCGCGCGCGTCATCCAGCGCAACCAGAACGGTGGCGTCATCGAGTTGAGCGGCGATCGCGGCAAGGCGATGGAGCAAGCCAACTCCGCGATGGCGTCGCACTGCGGGCCGAACAACTATCAGATCGTCCAGGAAGGCGAGGAGGCCGTCGGCACCGACACCTTCACGCGTGAGGACACCTCGCAGGACTCCGCGACATCGCGCAATGGCCGCCGGTCCAGCAGCGACTCGACCACCACGGGACAGCAGAGCACCCGCACCGCCACAGCGTGGCGCGTCCACTACCAGTGCAGCGGCGCTGGCGGCCCCCCGCCGCCGGGACCGGGTGGCCCGCCCCCGGGTCCGCCGGCTGGTGGCCCGCCCCCTCCGGGATACTGACTCGAGCGATCGTCGCACCGACGATCGAGCTGACAGCGAGGGCGCGCGAGCACCCTCGCTGTTTCGTTGTCGTGGTTCGGCCTGGTTCGGCTCGTGGGCTCAGACGAGGAGCTTGGAGTCGTCGAGCGACGCGTCGTTGATCTGATCGACGCCGTTCAACATGAACCGCCGCGCCGCCGCTGCGGTGCGCGGACCAAAGCCATTGTCGAGGCACCACTGCGCGTGGCCGACGAGCAGCGCGAGCTCGAGGCTGCGACCGAGGGTCATCGCGAACCGCCGGGCTCCTGCTTCGAGGCGCGCTGGCTGCGTCATCGCCTCGGTGAGCCAGGCGGCCGCGTGCTTCGCGGCGGCGCGCGCGGCATTGCCTGGCGCGGCGAGGCCTGGATCCCTCGCGCCCGCGACGTTGGTCTCGATCTCGCGCGCGATCGCTTCGAGAGCTCCGCCCTTGCCGAGCGCGCGCAGCGTGTCGAGTGACAACACGTTCGTGGTGCCCTCCCAGATCGGCAGCACTTGCGCATCCGCGAGGATCCGCGGCAAGCCGGTGTCCTCGACGTAGCCCGCGCCGCCGCACGCCTCGATCGCCTCGGAGGCGACCGCGACGGCCTGCTTGCCGGTGGTCAGCTTCGCGATCGGCACGAGGGCGCGGGCGAGCATCTCCTCCTCCGCCGAGCCACCGTGCTCGAGCGCGCCGAGCAGGCTGACGCTCTTGAACGCGAGGCAGAATGCGCCCGCATACTCGGCCTCGATCCCTGCGAGCGTGTCGACATGCAGCGGCTTGTCGACGAGCAGCGCGCCGAACACCTGGCGGCGCCGCGCGTAGTCACCGGCGAGCGCGAGCGCCCGCCGCATGCCGCTGACCGCGCACACCGCGTTCCACGTGCGGGTGACGCTGAGCATCGGGGTGATCGCGCGAACGCCCTCGCTCTGGGCACCGACCAGGATGGCCGGTGTGCCATCGAGAGAGAGCTCCGCGGTGGGTACCTTGCGGGTGCCGAGCTTGTCCTTCAGCCGGTTGACGGTGATGTTGCGGAGCCGGCCATCCGCGTCGCGTAGCTCGACGAGGAACAGCGCCAGGCCCCGGCTACCATCCGGGTTGCCCTCGGGGCGCGCGAGCGTCAGCGCCATCTGCGCCGTGGTCGCCGACGTGAACCACTTCGTGCCGTAGAGGCGCCACTGGTCGCCATCGAGCTTGGCCACGGTCTCGCTCTGCGAGACATCGGATCCGCCGGTGCGCTCGGTCATCCATTGACCGCTGGTCCACATCGTCTTCGGATCGCGGGTGGTGAGTAACGGCACGTACTTGTCGATCAACCCTTGGTTGCCGCTGCCGAGGAGCGTGCGCGCCGCGCCATCCGTCATCGCGAGGGGGCACGAGTAGACGTCGAGTGACGGGTTCAGGACATGGACGATCGCGAACTGATGCGTGCGCGCCTTCGCGCCATGCGCGCGCTCGTAGCCCGCGGCCACCATGCCGTACTTCGCGGCGAGCACCTCGGCTTCCCGCCACAGCGGGGATACCTCGATCTTGTCGATCCGGTTGCCCCAGGCGTCCCATTGCGTGAGCGTGGGCTCGTTGAGGCGGTCGGCGAGCTGCTTGCCGTAGTACTCGACGGCCACCTCACCGAGGGCGTGGAGCTCCCGGGGGACCTCCTCACCGCCAACAAAGCGGGCGATCCACGATGGGAGCATCGGATCGTCGTCGAACTGGTTGCCGAGGCGAGGTGGGTCCTGGAAGAACGCCATGGCGGGAACGTACCGCGGTAACCTCTGCGCGTGAACCTGCTACTCGTCGAGCCGGGGGAGGTCGCTGCCGACGGGACGATCCTCCTCGGTGACCGTCGGGCCGAGCACCTCCGTAAGTTCATCGGCGTCACCGTGGGGTCCACGGTCAAGGCCGGTGTGATCGCGGGGAGGACCGGCTCCGCGGTGGTCCTCGCGGATGACGGTGCAACGATCTCACTCCGCCTCACCCTCGCGGGGCCCGTGTCGATCCCGCTACCCGTCTCGCTCGTGCTCGCGGTGCCGCGACCGAAGGTGCTCACCCGGGTCGTCGAGACGGCAGCCGCGTTCGGGGTGCAGCGGATCGATCTCACGAACTCGTGGCGGGTGGAGAAGGCGTACTTGTCCTCGCCGCGCCTCTCGGCGGAGGCGCTCGGCTACGCGGTGCGGTTCGGCGCGGAGCAAGGCGCGACGACGCACCTGCCGCCGGTCGAGCTGCACGAGCGGCTGATGGGCTTGCTCGACGCGCGCTGGGCGGTGCCGACGGCCCCACCGGCGACGAAGCTTGTCGCCCACCCTGATGCGCCGCCGATCGAGCAGGCGACGCTGACCTGGCCGCTCGTGGTCGCGCTCGGGCCGGAGGGTGGCTGGATCCAGCGCGAGCTCGATACGTTCGTCGAGCGCGGGTTCACGCCCGTGTCGATCGGCGCGCCGATCCTGCGCGTCGAGGGGGCGCTCGCGGCGGTGCTCGGCCAGCTGCTCTTGCTCGAGCGGCTCGCCGCCAAGACGTGAGCGCGCCGGCAGTGCTCGCCGGCACTTCCGTGTTTGGGTTTGCCGCCAAGAGCGCCAAGGATTTCAGGGACCAGCCGTCATGGATTGAGGGCGTCGGAGAGCTCGGCGAGGACGCGCAGGTCCTGCTTCATGTCCAGGGTGATCACGATGTCCTCGCTGCCGGCCGCCGATTCGAACCGGAGGATCGGTTCGTCGGCGTCGAGCACGATCCGGATCACGCCGGCCAGTCCGCGCGTGAACGGCAACGTCGCGACGGAGCT
>JAYVLW010000444.1:0-10611 GCA_043759315.1 Myxococcales bacterium | reverse complement strand
CGGCGCTGATTCGCGCGCTCGCCCACCCGGGCCTCGACTGACCCACCGTGCACGTCGGCACTCACGCTCGATCAGCTGAGGATGGGTCGATGGCGTGGTTGACCGATCGGAGGCTGCTCTTCGCCGCCGCGCTCGCGTGGCTCGGCGTCGCGCTGATCGGCCTGGTGTTCGGGCCTCCGCTCGGTCACGACGAGGCGGCGTTTGCGGTCACGGCGAACGGCCACGCCCCGTCGGGTGCGTGGCTGTACCGGAGCGAAGGCACGGTCGCGATCGCGAAGATCGGGATCGCGCTCGGAGGGGCGGACTGGCAGCTGCGGTTGACGAACACCGTGATCAACACGGCGCTGGTGTTCGCCGCGTTTGCCGTCGGGCGCTCGGCAGGTTCGGCACGGACCGGGGCATGGGCGGCCGCCCTCCTCGCCGGTGCGCATCCGATGGCACTTCGGAACGCCGAGCTCCTCGGCGATCTTCCGGCGACGGCCTGCGTCCTTGCTGCGATCGCGATCCTCGTCGGCGAGCTCGACCGGGCGGACGGACCGCGATGGCGGATCGTGGCCGCGGGGCCGGTGTTCGCGGCGGCCTTCTACCTGCGCTATGGCAGCGCGCCGATCGTCGCCTTCGCGCTCGCGGTCGCGATGCTGATGTGGTGGAGAGCGGTCCTGGCGCGACCCCTGCGCATCGTCGTGATGGTCGTGATTCTCGCGCTCCTGTTGATCCCTCACCTGATGCAATCACTGGACAGGACCGGATCGCTGCTCGGGATCCTCTCCGTCAGCGCGGGCATGCCGCGGCGTGCATACGTCGGCGAAGGCCTGGTGACGTACTTCACATCAAATCCGTTCATGTTCTATGGCTTCCTCCTCGCGCCGGTGATGATCGCGGGTCTGGTCGGACTCCCGCGGATTCGCCGGCGGGCCCCGTGGTACCTCGCGATCGTCGCACTCGGGCAGATGTTCTCGCTCGGTCTGCAGAGTCACGGCCAACCGCGCTACGTGTTCGTGGCAACGGCGCTCCTGGTGGTCGTCGGCGTCGACGTGCTCGCGGGAAGCCGCTGGGCCAACGCCCGCGTGGCGCTGGGACTCGTGGTCGCGTCGTGGCTCGGAGTGGTCGTCGCGGCGAGCCTCCTGTTTCGCCATCTCGACGATACCCGCGCACCGCTCGTCGAAGCCGCGCGGGTGATCCGGGCGGACACCGGAGAACGGAGCTGCTCGATCGTGGCGATGATCGTGCCGCAGCTCCTCTGGTACTCGGAGTGTCAGGTGTTCGCCAGCGGCCTGCTGGAGGAGCCGCTGCGCGCTGACGACAATCGGTACGCGGTGTGGCTCGAGCGGTGGCCGATCGACCTCCCAGCCTTGCTCGCCGGCCAGCATCTGCAGGCCACGACGATGCCGATGGCCGATCCCCGCGTTCGGGTGTGGCGGCTGCACTGACCTCTCAGTTCGCGCAAGGACTGGAAACGCCGGCGTAGGCGAACTCGACGGAACGGAGGATCGGCAACCGCTTGCGAAGCGCGTCGTCGATCTCGTGCGTGTGCGCGCCGAAAGGATAGGCGAACGCGCTGACGACGTAGCCATCCGCCTCCAGCACGTCGATCGAAGGCTGGACCTCGTCGCGGAGATACGCGGCGAGACCGTGATCCTCCACGTACCGGGGCGCGTGGAGGTGGTTCACCGTGTGCGGCTCGATGTCGTGTCCATCGGCGGCGAGCTCGTGGAGTAGCGCGCGCTCCTCGTCGGACAGGGCACTGTACCGACTGACGAAGAACGTCAGCCGCGCGCCGTACTGCCGGAACAGTGGCCGCAACGCACTCCACGCGCGCACCGACGTATCGTCGAACGAGAGCGCGAGGCCAGGGCCGGTACCTTCCCCGCGTGCGAAGTCCGTGTACGTCACGAACGCGAGACCACGATCGCGGGCATTCGCGAGGACGTGCTCGATGACCGAGATCGGCACGGTGCCACCAGGGTTGTGCGCATAGAGCTCGACGACCTCTCCGCGCTCCGCGGCGCGAACGAGGGCGCGATCGACGCTCGGCAGGGGCGTGTTCGCGCTCGAGTCGAGGTTGACGGCGCAGTGCACGGCCCGATGGTCGCCGCTGTAGAAGATACCGTCGAGCTCGTCGAGCTCGACCTGGCACCCGGAGCAGACCGCCGCGGCCAGCCACGCCAGGAGCGCTGCGTTCGTGGACCTCATCGCGGGTTTGCTAGTCCTCGTCGTCGTCGAACTGGATCAGCACGCCGTCGTCGGTGGTCGCGCGCGGCGGGATCTTGACCGATCCGGACGACCGCGACGCCGCGCGCTGCTGCGAGGGCGGTCGGACCGACGCCGCGCGGGAGCGCTGTCCCACCGACGGTGCGCGCGGCAGCGGATCCGCCGACGGACGGTCGTGCGGCACCGAGAGGTCGTCGAGATCGACGTCGAGTGCCTCGAGGGCGGTCTCGAGATCGTAGCCGTCATCACCAGCGGCCGGAGGGGGCGCGGAGACCTTCGCCGGCGCTCGCAGCACGTACGGATCGTGCGCCGGCACGGCATGGCGCGACGGCGCCGGTGTCACGGCGACATCGCTCTGATCGAACGAGTGCGGCCGCGGGAAGTCCGGATCGATCTCGTCCTCGTCGTCCTCGTACGCACGATGCCCGCCGAAGCCGGCCTGGGGCGCATCGAACACGGCATCGGGCGGTGGCATGTCCCCGGCGATCGTGTACTGGCTGTCCGCGTCGACATCGTCGGGGTTGGCGGTCGGATAGCGCGCGGGCGCGCGGTACGGCGAGCGCCGCATCGGCGGCTCTTCGGGCTCGTCGAACGCGGCGAGCGCGTGACCAGCGCTGACCTGCTGCGGATCGAGCGCGCCGATGTGCGCATCGAGCTCGGAGAAGCTCGCGTTGCGATCGAACAGCGAATGCCCCTCGGGCACATCGGCTTCGGGTGCGGCCTCGAACTCGTCGCTCAGATCGAGCCGCGACACGAAGTCGACCTGCGACGGCCGCGGCTCGAGCTCCGACTCGACCTCCGTCACGAGCTGCGCGGGCGGCAACGACTCGGGGGCGACCTCACCCGCGTCAGCCTCGCCGTGCGCGGACAACAAATCCGCATCGGCTGCGTCGGCCTCGGCGAGGATCTCGAAGTCGTCGATCTCGTCGATGTGCTCGTCGTCCTCGCCCTCGGCTTCCTGCGGAACATCGTCGGCCGGCAGCTCGAGCGGGGGAGCTGCCGTGGGCATCGCGTAGGCGCCGCTGATGCCGAGGTCATCCGCGTCGGCCTCCGCCTCGGCGTCAGCGAGGTGCTGATCGAGGCTGCGCTCGAGGTCTGCCGCGGCGGCGGGCTCCGTGACGAACGCGTGCTGCTGGAAGCTCGGCTCCGGCTCCGGCATCGAGCCGATCTGCGTGTGCTCGACCTCCTCGAAGTCCTCCTCTCCGAGCTGGTGGATCTCGTCGGCGATCTGATCCGGCTCGACCTCGTTGGCGGACTGCTCGCGATCCTCGAACGCCTGCGGATCGACATCGTCGTCGATCAACGGCGCGGCGGGCTTCGCGTCGGCCTTTGCCTCGAGCGGCGGCACGTGGACCTGCGCCGGGTCTTCTTCCTCGACAAACGTGGGCGCGATCGATGGAACCGAGGGCGCCGTATCGAGAGAGATCTCGCCGCTCGGCGTGAACGTGGCGTCGCGCGACGGCTCCGGCGTATCCCGCGCGACGACCGGCTCCGGCTCCGGCTCCGGGACCGGGGCGATGACGGGCGCGCTGATCGTCGCCGGCGGCGGAGCCCAGCGAGCGGAGCGCTCCGCCTTGTTGACCGCCTTGCCGCCGAGCTGACGCGCGAGCTCCGCCGATGCAGCCTCGATGCTGATCTCGAGCGGCGCCGCGGCGACCTCGCGAAGCGCATCGAGCTCGGCATCGAGGTTGCCGCCGGCGAGCGCACGGGCACGCGCGAGCACCGCACCGATGTCCACGTCCTCGTCGAACCCCGGCACGCTGACCACGCTGACGATCGGCCCCGAGGCGCTCTCGATCACCTCGTGCACCGCGGGCCGCTTCCGGCGCGCAGGCTCGGGCGCGAGCGCCTCGATCACGTGCAACTTCGCCGTCGCGATCGGCCCCGATTGCCGCCGTGGGGCGGTGAGCAGGGCCTCCGACGGCGCCGAGTCGAACGCTTGTTGTGGCGCGGGCACGGCCGCGCTCGCGGTGTCCTTGACCGAGGTGTCGACGACCTCCGAGCGGCGCGCCGCGTCGATATCCGCCGGCATCGGGATGCCGACCTCGGGCAGCCCGAGCTGCTTTCTGCGCTCGAGCATGCGGAGGATCACCTCACGGCTCTCGCGCGTCACGCGCATCAGCTCGATCGCCATGCCGAACGACGCACGTGGCGCCGCCGGATCCGGAGCCTTCGCTGCCTTCACGCGCCCGAGCCCGACGAGCACGGGCGTGTCATCGATGATCCGGAGCTCGAACTTTACCTCCGCGCCGACCGGCTGCAGCGACTTCGTTGGAAGGAACAGACCGCTCTTGCCCACATTGGGCGCAAAGCGCTGCACCATCGACTCGACGTCGTCGTAGCGGAGCTTGATGCGGAGCACGACCGGGCCGGGTCGTGGCCCGCTTGGTTCATCGGCGGCCATGGCGGGCTCTCCCCAGGAGAGTCGCGGTAATTATCCCGCCCGGAGCGCCACCGGGTCAAACCCTCTCGGTCCCTGACGGTCAGCGGGGACGTGTCAGTTAACGACCCAGCTGCCGCCGACGCTGATGTAGACGCCGTTGCGCTGCTCGTAGCGGGGCTCGACGTAGCGATACCCCGCGCGCTCGCGCTCGTAGTGCCCGGCAACCCAGGCCCACTCGCCATCGCGCCAGTCCCAGCGACCGCGCACGAACACCATGCCCGGCCGGGTGTCCCAGCGCTCCTCACGGATGGTGGGCGGCGCGATCGTCGGCTCCAGGATGACCCAGTCGCCACCGATGGAGACGTACTCGCCCCCGCGCAGCTCCCAGCTCACCGGGCGAAAGCGACGCCCCCGACGCTCGCGCTCGTAGCGACCCGAGGTCCATTGCCAGTCGTAGCCGTCCCAGCTCCAGCCACCGTCGACCCAGACGTAGCCGCGCCGGTTGTCGTGGCGCTCGAAACGCACGGCCGGAGGCGCACGCATCGCACGCTCGCGGCGGCGCTCGCGGCGCTCTTCACGGCGGTCTTCACGGCGGTCCTCACGACGCTCGCGGCGGTCATCCCGGCGGTCCTCGCGGCGCTCTTCCCGGCGCTCCTTCCCGCCGCGACCACCCCATCGGTCGGCCTCGGCTGACGGCGCAACACTCGCGACCACGATCAACCCGAGCAGCAGCGATATCCATCTCGTCTTCTTCATCGGTCCTCCGGGGGCGGCAGCGACGATGCTAGCGCGGTTCCGGCTGCAGAATGCATGAACGAGCGTTGCGCACGCCGTGCCCGAACCCATGCGATCACGCTGGGTTCCGAGTTCACGCTTGGCTCGATGTGGTTGCTGGTCGCCGGTTTCGCGCGAGGCACGCCTGAGCGCTACGCGTGCGTCTCGACCCAGGTGCGCGCTGCATCCAGCGCTGCCGGGACCTGGGCAGCGTCCTTGCCGCCGCCCTGCGCCATGTCGGGCTTGCCGCCCGCGCGACCGCCGAGCATCGCGGCGATCTCACCGAGCAGCTTGCCGGCGGAGACCTTGTCGACAAGGTCCTTGGTGACCATCGCGATCAGCTTGATCTCGGCACCGCCGGTGCCCGCGAGAACGAGCACGCCCGAGCCGAGCTTGTCGCGCAGCTGATCGGCGGTGTCGCGCAGCACCTTCGCGTCGTCGACGTCGATCGCGGCCGCGAGCACGCGGATGCCCTTGATGGTCACCATCTCGGCCATCAGGTCGCGCCCCCCGCCGCCCGAGGCGAGCTTCTGCTTGAGCCTGGAGATCTCGGCCGCCTGCGCCTTCGCGTCGGCGAGCATCTTGTCGACGCGCGCCGCGATCTCGAACGGGCCCGCCTTGATCCGCGCACCCGCCTCGGCAAGCTCGCCCTCGAGCTTGCGCAGGTACTCGAGCGCACCCGCGCCGGTGACCGCCTCGATGCGGCGCACGCCCTGCGCCACGCCGGCCTCGCTGATGATCTTGAACAGGCCGATGTCGCCCGCGCGACGCACGTGGGTCCCGCCGCAGAACTCGATCGAGTCACCGCCGATCGACACCACGCGGACGCTCGCGCCGTACTTCTCGCCGAACATCGCGACCGCGCCCTTCTTGCGCGCCTCCTCGATCGGCAACGTCTCGACCACGGAGTCGATGTTGCGCCGGATCTCCGTGTTGACGAGATCCTCGACGCGACGCTTCTGCTCCTCGGTCATCGGCGCGCCATGCGAGAAGTCGAAGCGCAGGCGATCCGGGGACACGAGCGAGCCCTTCTGCGCCACGTGGTCGCCGAGGACCGTTTGCAGCGCGTGGTTCAGGAGGTGCGTCGCCGAGTGGTTCGCGCGGATCCTCTCGCGGCGGTCGTCATCGACAGTGAAGGTCGCCGTCTCGCCGACCTTCACGCTGCCGGTGAACACCTCGCCGATCAGCACGAACACATCGCCGGCCGGCTTCTTCGTATCGAGGACCGTGACCTTACCGCCGGGCGTGACGATCTCGCCGGTGTCACCGATCTGACCGCCGGACTCCGCGTAGAACGGGGTCTGGTCGAACACGAGCTGGACCTGTGTGCCCTCGGCCGCGGCGTCCACGCGGTGTCCATCGACGAGGATGGCCTTCAAGACGCCGTGGCCCTTGGTGCCGCGGCCTTCGTAGCCGAGGAACTTCGTCGCGCCGACCTCGTTCGCGAGCGACTTGATGTCCGCGGAGATCGCGACCTGGTCCGAGCCGGCGAACTTGCTCAGCGCCTGCGCCTTCTTCATCTCCTCGTCGAACGTCTCGCTCGGTGCCGTGAACCCGCGCTCGCCCGCGATGATCTCGGTGAGATCCTGCGGGAACCCGTAGGTGTCGTGGAGCAGGAACTGGGTCTTGCCCGGCACCTCGGTGACGCCCGCCTTCTTGAGGCTCGCGAGCTCGTCTTCGAGCAGGCCGAGGCCGCGATCCAAGGTGGCCCGGAACCGCTTCTCCTCCTCGAGCGCGGTCTGGACGATCGTCTTCTGCCGCGTCAGCAGCTCGGGATACGCCTCCGCCATCTCGCTGATCACCTTCGCGCACACGTCGTGCATGAACGGCTGCTCGATGCCGAGCATCTTCCCGTGGCGCACCGCACGACGGAAGATCCGGCGCAGCACGTACTCGCGCTTGCCCTTGTCGGGCGTCACGCCATCGGCGATCAGGAACGTGGTGCAGCGCGCGTGATCCGCGATCACGCGCAGCGACGTATCGACGTCGGGATCCTGCCCGTAGGTCTTGCCCGCGAGCCGCGCCGCCTCGGCGAGGATGCCGGTGAACAGATCGGTGTCGTAGTTCGACGCCACGCCCTGCACGACGCTGGTCACCCGCTCGAGGCCCGCACCGGTATCGATCGACGGCGCCGGCAGCGGGAACAGCTCGCCGTCCTTGACGCGCCGCTCGTACTGCATGAACACGAGGTTCCAGATCTCGAGCCAGCCCTTCCAGGTCGCCGGATCGGTGGTCGGCCACGCCTTCGGTGCCGGGCCATCCATGAGGAAGTGGATCTCGGTGCACGGTCCCATCGGGCCCGTGTCGCCCATCATCCAGAAGTTGTCCTTCTTCCCGAGGCCGATGATGCGGTCATCGGAGAACCCGGTGACGCGCTTCCAGATCGCGCGCGCCTCGTCATCGGCGCCCACGCCCGCGAGCTCGGGATCGTTGCCGCCGAAGATCGTCACGCACATGCGCGACTGGTCGATCTTGTAGACCTGCGTCAGCAGCTCCCACGCACCGGCGATCGCATCTTCCTTGAAGTAGTCGCCGAACGAGAAGTTGCCGAGCATCTCGAAGAACGTGTGGTGGCGCGGCGTCTTGCCCACCTCGTCGAGATCGTTGTGCTTGCCACCCGCGCGCACGCACTTCTGTGACGTGGTCGCGCGCTTGTAGGGGCGCTTCTCGACCCCCGTGAACACGTCCTTGAACTGGACCATCCCGGCGTTCGTGAACAGCAGCGTCGGGTCGTTGGCGGGAACGAGCGATGACGAGGCCACCACTTCGTGGCCCTTGCTGTTCCAGAACTCGAGGAACGCTCTGCGTACGTCGGCGGCTTTCACGCCGCACAAATTAGCAGAGTTTCAGTACAGGTACCCGACGGTGACCGCGCCGCCGAGGTACTTGTCGCTCGCCCCGAACACGTCCTGATCCATGTCGGTATCGCGGCCGGTGGTCATCGCCCCCGAGCCCTTGAACTTGAAGCCGATCGACTCGAACCGGAACGACGCGCGCGCGAAGATGTTCTTCGTCAGCAGGTAGTCGCCGCCGATCTCACCCTCGAAGCCGGTCACCGTCGCGGCGCCATACGAATCGTTCTTCTGGATCGCACCGGTGTTGAGGAACGCCATGAACCCGAGGTTGACGTTCAGGATGATCTTCGGCGTCGCCATGAACCGCAGGAACACCGACGGATCGAGGATCGTGTAGTTGACGTTCGGGATCTCGGCGCTGACGCCGCCGACCGTGCTGATCGTGAAGTTCTGGCGGCCGTACCTGAGATTCGCGCCTGCGACGAGCTTCTGGCCGATGGGATAGCGGAACGCGGCGCCGAACGCGTAGCGCGCCTGGGTGGTCGGCAGCGTGGTCGTGCCCTGCCGCGAGTTGATCTTGATGACCTTGTCGTACATGACCGTGAGGCCGATGTTCTTCAGCATGTCGCGGCGCTTGTGGCCGACGGCGAGGGGATAGATCGTCGCGTCGATCAGCACGCCCGCGACGGGCACGCCCTTGTAGGGCTTCGGGCTATTCCCGAGGTCCGACGAGTAGCTGAACGACATCCGCCGCGCGTTGAACGAGAGCCCGAGCACGGCATCGATCGCACGCTCGCCTGGCGTCAGCGCCTCGGCGCCTTCGAGGCCGTCGCCGCCGCCGGACGCTTCGACGCTGTCCTCGTCCTCGTTCTCCTCGTCGTCTTTCTTCGCGACCTTCTTCTTGGGCTTCTTGTCCTCGTTGTCTTCCTCGTCGCTCTCCTCGTCCTTCTTCGCCGTCTTCTTCGACTTCGGGAGCGGGCTGTCCTCTTCCTCGTCGTCATTCTTCGTCTTCTTCGCCGGTTTCTCGTCGTCCTTCATGCGAGACGCGTTCGTCTCGTCGTCGTCCTTCTTGCCGAAGCCCTTCTTCGCAGGCTTCTCCTCGTCTTCGGACGCTTCCTCGTCGTCCTTCTTGCCCGGCTTCTTCTTCGCCGGCTGGGCCTCGTCTTCTTCGTCGCTGCTGCCGCCACGGTTCGAGGCGACGCCATCGATCGCCGCGATCAGCTCGTCCTTGAGGCTGCTGGAGGCCTCTCCGTCGATCCGCGGCCCCTCCGCCTTCACGTCGATGCGGCCGCCGACGATCGAGCCGGACTTACCCGCGTGGAGCTTGAGCTGGATGATGTAGGCGTCGCGTCGCTTCTCGATCTTGCCGGTGACGATCGCGTCGATCTTGAGCTTCTTCGCGACCTTCTTGAGGTTCTTCTCGCTGGTACCCGCGGCGTCGAGCTCCTCGGCGATGCCGTTCCACTTGTCGACCGGAATCACCGTGTGGGTCTTCTTGATCAGCTTCACGAGATCGTCGTGAAACTTCTCCGCCTTCGGCCCGTCGAGCTCGAGGACGACGACGCGTTTGCGCCCCGCGTCGGCGCTCGCAGGGAGGACGAGCCACCCGGCGAGAACCACGAGGGCGACCAGCCACCTATTCGATTTCGAACTCGTCATTGCTGATGGCTCCAGGTTTGCCGGTGGTACCGGCGGTCGGGCTCTGGGCCCCGTCCTTCCACGACCCCGCGCTCTGCGAAACGCCGCGGAACAGGAGTGCAAAATCGGCCGGGCTCGTCGAGTGCTTGACGGCCTCCTCGTAGGTCACGAGCTTCTGCTTCACGAGGTTTGACAGGCTCTGATCGAACGACACCATCCCGTACGGATGCAGTCCCTCGATGATCGCGCCCTTGATCTCGCGCGTGCGCTGCGGATCTTCGATCATCTCGCGGATGCGCTCGGTGTTGACCATGATCTCGAGCGCCGGGACCATGCCCTTGCCATCCGCTCGCGGGAGCAACCGCTGCGAGATCACGCCGCGCAGCACGCTCGCGAGCGTCAACCGCGCCTGCTGCTGCTGGTGCGTCGGGAACATCGAGATGATGCGGTTGACGGTCTCGGTCGCATCGACCGTGTGCAAGGTGGACAGCACGAGGTGCCCCGTCTCCGCCGCGGTCATCGCGATGTGACAGGTCTCCGCGTCGCGCATCTCGCCGACGAGGATGACCTTCGGCGCCTGCCGCAGCGCCGAACGCAGCGCCGCCGCGAACGTCGGCGTGTCGGTGTGCAGCTCGCGCTGGTGCACCGTGCCCATCTTGTGGACGTGCAGGAACTCGATCGGGTCCTCGATGGTGAGGATGTGCTCGGCGCGGCTCTCGTTGATGAGGTCGATGATCGCCGCCAGCGTCGAGGACTTGCCCGAGCCGGTGGGGCCGGTGACCAGCACGATACCGTTCTTGAGGGTGGCGG
>JAYVLW010000443.1:0-3069 GCA_043759315.1 Myxococcales bacterium | reverse complement strand
GCCGGAGCACATCGAGGCCGCGCTTCGCGCCGTGCTCGACGATCGCCTCGCGGGTCTCGCGTCACGCATCACGACCACGCAGACCTGGGATGACCTCGTGCTCCCGGACGACCAGACCACGGCGATCGCGGAGCTGCTGTCGCGGATCCGCGAGCGGCAGCGCGTGTACGAGGACTGGGGGTTCGCCGACAAGGTCGGAAGGGGGCTCGGAGTCTCGGCGCTGTTCTCGGGGCCGCCGGGTACCGGCAAGACGATGGCGGCAGGGCTCATCGCGAGGGCACTACGTGTCGAGCTGTATCAGGTCGATCTGAGCAAGGTCGTCTCCAAGTGGATCGGCGAGACCGAGAAGAACCTCGCGACGCTGTTCGACGCCGCCGAGGCGGGTCACGTCGTCCTGCTATTCGACGAGGCCGACGCCTTGTTCGGCAAGCGCACCGAGGTCCGCTCGAGCAACGACCGCCACGCGAACCAGGAGGTCAACTTCCTCCTGCAGCGGCTCGAGAGCTTCGCCGGCATCTGCATCCTCACCACGAACCACGAGACCGCGATCGACGAGGCGTTTCGCCGCCGCCTGTCGGTGCACGTGAAGTTCCCGATGCCCGAAGCCGACGAGCGCGAGCGGCTGTGGCAAGTGATGATCCCCGCGGACGCGCCGCGTGACGGTGACCTCGCCCTCGGCGCGCTGGCGACCAGGTACGCGATGAGCGGCGGCTACATCCGCAACGCGGTGTTGCGAGCCGCCTTCCTCGCCGCCGACGAAGTCGGCGTTCTCGACGCAGCTCGCCTCGCGCGCGCGGCGCAGCTCGAATACGAGGGCCTCGGCAAGGTCATCTCGGCGAACCGTTAGACAACATCCGCACGACCACGGAGGACCCGATGAGTGACCAAGCTTTCGACACCAAGCAAGCCTCGGCGAACAAGCAGACCTCGGGTGGGCGTGGGAATGCCCCCGCACCCAAGGCGCCGATGAGCATGTCAGCGGCCGATCACACCCAGTTCGTCGATCTGTTGCTGCAAGAGGTCGCGGAGATCGCTCGCACATCTGCGTCCACGGCCGAGCCCAAGGATCTGCTACGGATCGCAGCGGCGGCGGTAGTCCGGACTCGAAAGGCGATCGCCGCGTACACGATCCGCGACACTGCTCCCGCGCCGAAGCAGCTGTTCCGCACCGTCGACGGCGCCTTCATGTCGCTCTACGAGCTGGTCCTCGTTCTCCGCGATCACAAGGACTCCGCCGTCGCCCAGCAGGCGACGACCGTTCAGGCGGTCCTCGGCGAGCTCGGCGAGCGCTTCGAGCCAGCGGGATGGAGAGCGCCGAAAACCGACGTCGAAGGTCACGCGCGTGAAGCCGCGGCCGACAAGGCGGGATCTCGGGACCTCACCACGGGGGAGAAGGGCACGCTCGGGCGATTGCACATTCGCGCGGCGAGACAGCACATCCTCGGAGCGTGGAAGCAGATCGTCGACGGCCTCGTCGTTCCCTACGCAGCCGTGGCGGCGATGGAGCTAACGGAGGGGATGAGGCTGCTGATCGATCCGCACCTCGCGGGTGAAGCGAACGCCGTTGCGGCCGAGCTCGAGGCCACCGAGGAGGTGATCGCTCGCCTCTTCATGGTTCTCGAAGCGAACAACCCGATCGCGGTTGGCGGGCTTCAGGAGCTGGCGAAGATCACCGATTCGCTCCGCGGTCTCGTCAAGCTCGCCCCGCGGTGGAGCCAGAGACTCGGCATTGCCGATGCGGCTCCAGCATCGAAGCAGCCTGCCGCTACGTCCACCACCGATGCTGTCGCTGGCACAGGCAGCGCATCGAGTGTGAGTCCCCGCGCCGAGCCGCCCGAGCACATGCCGAAACATGAACAGACGTGGATCCAGAAGGTCCACATCATGGATACGAACTACCTCGACGAGTATCTCGGATACATCGAGCTCAAGATCGATGCGTACAAGCACGGTTCCGGACAAGTCTATGTAGCGCACGCCCAGGCGACCAAGCGGCTGACCGACCGCGCCGGTCAGTACCTGAGCATGGGCGCAGACGTGATCTCGCGATCAGTGATGATCGATGGGGAACACTTCGCTGATGTGTTCTTCGATGTGCAGATTGGGGGGCCACACACGACAGAGACGAGCACGATCGGGCTCGGTGCCAAGCTCTCTGGATCGAGCGCTGACAAGTCGGAGGGCGCCGAGATCTCGGCGAGTGCGACCTTCAGCACCGCGGTTTCATCGCAAGGCACACGATCATTCCGGCGGGTGTTTCGAATCAGCGGCCTCGAGAAGGCGGTCAAGATCATGGTGCCTCAGGCAGTCCCGCCATACGCTTCGGCACCGCAGACGGTTGGCATGGTCCTGTCGGAGCGCACCGGCCAGCACTATGACTTCGACGACTTCGAGCTCGACGACGACGACGTTGGGGATACGGTTACCTCCCTGAACGCGAACTGGATCCTTCACAGCTACAGCGACTGAGAATCCATGGAACGCACGATCAAACTTCGAAACCATCTCGGTCTCCTGGTCACGGCGCTGTTAGCCGGCGCGTGCAGTCGTTCGCCTGAGAACATTCTTCCGAAGGCGGCGGGTTCTCGTCCCCGAGAGTGCAGCGGATGGCCCCCCGGAGTTCCGCCGGCGGGCGCGATCATGCACCGTGCCACGTGGAGTAGTGTGATCCGCGACGAACACGCGCAGGCAACGCTTGGTGTGGTCCTGCTTGAACTGAGCTTCTTCAGCGCAGACGGCCAGACCTTTGCCAGGCGTGCGTGCGTGGAGACCCTCGGCGTGGATCCGCGGGTAGCGATTGCTCCTCAGATCGTCTACCGAATCCCAATCGACGTGACGTCGGGTGGCGGGTTCATCCTGGGCCTGGAACTCGGATTCCAAGGTCCGACCCGGAGGGAAGGGGACACGACGCTCAATCCCCCTGAGGCCCGCCACTTCGTGCGCTTTGTCGCCAAGGGCGACAGCGTAGTGCTCGACCCCGAACTTCTGGAAGACGCGAGGCTCCTCCCCGCATGGCGGGATGTGAAGCTCGTCTTCGAGGACAGCGTACCGCGCGTCGAACCTGCCGGT
>JAYVLW010000442.1:0-10347 GCA_043759315.1 Myxococcales bacterium | reverse complement strand
CTCGGCCATGCCGAGGAGTCTAGTCGACCGCGAGCCGCTCGATCGCGGTGCCGGTGGCGTAGTAGACGAAGCCATCGGCGACGGCGCCGGCCTGACCCGGGATGTGCGCTTCGATCGCGGCGGCACCACCGGACTTCGGCGCGCTGAGCAGGGCGTCGCCTTCTTGCCAGTAGAAGCCATCGGTGGTCGCGAAGAACGCGGTGACGGCGCCGATGCGATCGAGCACCACGCTGGGGGCTCCCTGCTCGGGGATCGAGACGAGGATCGCGCGGGCAGCGCTCGTCGCGCCGGCAGCGCGTTCCTCGACCAGCCACAGGCCAGCCGTGGCATCCGCGCCGACGAGGCGTCCGTAGTAGGTCGCGCCCGACTTCCCGCCATCGGGAAACATCTCTGCGAAGGTGCTCGATGCGGCGAGCGGCGTCACGTCACCCGTGCGCCGGTTGATGCGCAGGATCCGCCGCTCGCTCACGCCATCGGCGCCGACATAGATGCTCGTCGCCGTGATCTGGAGCTGCGTGGAACGCGTGATCTTGGACAGCGGCGCCGTGCTCATCGCGTTGCCATTGCCCCACATCACGTTGGGACCGTTCGTCCAGGCGACGGTCGGCATGTCGTCCTCGCTCTCCGTGAGCGTCTCCGCGGCTGCGGTGAGGACCTTCGTGGCGGGACCGGCAAGGCCCGCCCGGAAGATCGCGCCGTCATTCGCCACGAGGACGTGATCGCCGACCTGCGCGACCGGGCCTGGCGCGTCACCGAGTGACTGGCGCTCGGCGGGTAGAGATGCGAGAGAGCTGCCGCTGATCTGCGTGCCCGCGCCGGCGCGGACGGTCCAGAACACCGCTCCCGAGCCCACGCCGAGCAACGAGGGCGCGCCGCCGCAGTCGGCGACGACAACCTCCGAGCTGGCGCCATCGGTGCCACACGCTCCCAGCAGCAGCAGGGCGGCGAGGAGGCGATGGTTCGGCAGGCTGATCGACACGCCAGGCGGTGGTGCAACGCCGACGCCAGAACGAGGCTGCG
Organism: Myxococcales bacterium; assembly: GCA_043759315.1. GTDB lineage: Bacteria > Myxococcota_A > Polyangia > Haliangiales > Haliangiaceae > JABFXX01. The sequence continues at coordinate 9,327 of JAYVLW010000442.1, read as the reverse complement.
TCGATCCGCGCGCTTGGCCGGAGGTGGCTACTCGCCTAGCCAGCCACTACTTCTTCGGGAAGTACTGGTCTAGCCGGCCCTTGAACATGCCGAGGCCCGCCTCGTCGAGACAGCGCTCGCCCATCCGGCGGGTGATCTGCGGCGAGCTCTTGAACTTCTCGTAGGTCGCCGGGCAGTAGTTCGCGGCGAGCTGGCGGAGCTGCGCTTGCGAAGCGCTCGTGCCGGCGCCGCCAGTGACAGTGGCGAGCTCGTCGAGCCCGAGGGTCGTGATCGTGGTCGCTTGGCTGTTCGTCATGACCATCGCTTCAGCAAGAGCGCGGCCAGCCGAAACGACAAACGTCCCGACGGAGTGAGTCCGTCGGGACGCAGGCCAATCTGCCGTGCTCGTTACGATCTCTCGTCGGTGAGTGATCGCGCCGAGGGGCAAAGCCCCGGCCGGTAGCAACGACGCTAGCCGGCCAGGAGCGTTCGATCAGAACGCGGTGTTGTTCGCCTTCTTGCCGGGGGAGATCTTGCCGACGGCACCGGCGACGGCCGTGTGCAGCGCGTACACCGTGCCCGTGACATCGGGCGAGAGGTTGAACGAGGTGGCGATCGTCGCCTGACCGTACGTGGTCGTCGCGATCGTCACCGGCGTGGCGCCGGCCGTCTTCACGGTGATGGTGTCACCGCCGTCGTTGAGGCTGAGCGTGTGCTGCGTCGCGACCGGCGTGAACCAGTTCGTGACCCCCGGGCAGGCCGGCACACCGCCGGCCCACACCGTCACGGCCTTGCCCGGCGCCAGCGTCAGCGTGCCGGTGCCGAGGTTGGTCGTTGCGCCGAACGTGAACTCCACCTGCAGGCTATCGCTGATCGTCACGCCGGTGAGGTCGAGGGTCTTGTTCGAAACGTTCACCAGCTCGACGAACTCGTCATCGGCGTTCGTGAAGCTGGCGTCGCAGTTGGAGTCTGCACCACCGGCTGCCTGGCTACCGTCGAACGCGAGGAACTCGTTGATCGCGAGGTCGCCTGCCGCGGGAGCGACGGGCCCGGTGCCGCCACCGATCTTGAGATCGAGCATGTAGCGACCTGCGACCGGCGCGGAGCCGGGTGAGTCATCGTCGGCCACGCGAATCGTGTACGTGCCGGCGGGGAGCATCTTGAGCTGGTTGACGTCCATGCCCGTCTCGTTGCCGTCGTCGGTGCTGTCGTTCGGGCCGAGGTACGAGCAGAAGAAGTCGCCGTCGTCGAAGTCGACCGCGAGCGCGAGCGCCTGCATCGTCGTGTCCACGCCGGCCGCGAACAGCGCGACCTTGTGGTCGTCGCCGGCGCCGAGGCAATCGAACTTCGCGTTCGAGCCGCGCCCGGTGTAGTCGGTGGTGGTGCCGTTGATCGTCACGTACGTCTCGATCTCGACGGTGGCCGGCTGTGCCAGCGTGAACGTGTAGAGGTCGACATCGCCGACGGTGTACTGGCCGCGGACGATGTGGTTCCCGGGGGTCAGCACCTGCGGGACCGTGTTGTTCGGTTCGCCGGCCTCGGTCACATCGGACTCGAGGATGCACGTCGACGAGCAGCGATCTCCATTCGTCAGGTTGCCGTCATCGCACTCCTCGGTGGCCGGCTCGATCACGCCGTTACCGCAGCCCGCCATCACGCAGATGGTCGGCTCGCCGCCGTCGCAGATGAAGCCGCTCTCGACCTGGCAGGTCGCGCTGCAGCCATCGCCCGGCGTGACGTTGTCGTCGTCGCAGACCTCGCCCATCTGCAGCAGGCCGTCGCCGCAGCCTTCCATCTGGCACACGCTCGGCTCGGCGGCGTTGCAGTTCCAGCCCATCTCCGGGCCGCACGTCGCATCGCAGCCGTCGCCGGTCTGGGTGTTGCCGTCGTCGCACAGCTCGAGCGGACCGACCATGCCGTTGCCGCAGCCCGGCGGAGACAGCGTGACCGTGAAGTCGTACATGCCGAGATCCGTCGCCTGGTAGCCGTCGACGGTCAGGAAGTACGTACCCGCGGGGAGGTTGATGTAGCCGAGCGCTTCCGTCCCGCCGGCGATCTGGGAATCCGAACAACCGTCGTCCGCACCGAGAATGTCGACGATCTCCGTGCTGATGTTGCACGCCACGCTCGTCAGGCGGATGCCGCCGTCGAACGTGGTGGTGTCGTTGAGGAGGATGACCACATCCTTCGGCCCGGTCGTGGTGAACGTCCACGTCGCATCGGGACCCGCGCCGGCGGTGTCGCCGTCGCACGGCCCGGCCGCTTGACCGCTCGTCGCGGTCGTCGTGTTGCCGGTGCCGTTGCCGACCATGTCGGTGCCCATCGCCATGAACGTGATGGCTTTCGGCGTGGAGCACGTGGCCATGCCGCCGCCCATCGTGCACACCGACGGCGTGCCGGTGCAGGTGTAGCCGCTCTCGACCACGCAGGTGGAGCTGCAGCCATCGCTGTTCGCCGTGTTGCCGTCGTCGCAGGCCTCGGAGCCGTTGATGGCGCCGTTGCCGCACATCCCGGCGTTCTCGTTCTGGCAGGTCGCCGAGCAGCCATCGCCGGCGGTCGTGTTGCCGTCATCGCACTGCTCGGTCGCGACGTCGACGTTGCTGTCGCCGCAGCGCGGACCAGACGATTCGTTCTTGCACGTCGACGAGCAGCCATCACCGTTGGTGGTGTTGCCGTCGTCGCACTGCTCGGCTCCGGTCGTGTGACCGTCGCCGCAGGACCCATTGTTGTTGCCGCCGTCGTCGCCGCACGCAGTTGCGAGCGTGACGAGGAGCGATGCACCGAACAGCGCTACCGATCTCATCTTCATAGGGGCGGCGAAGTACCACACGCCCGGCCGCATCGACGAGAAGCAAATTTGCGGTTAACCGCCGCTCACGTCCCTCGATGTCGAAAGGGTGGCGCTGCTTACCGAACGTGCTTCACAAGGAGAGCGAGATCGTGAAGTCGGGATAGATGGATGAGCATTCCGTCACGCATTCCGAGATCACGCGCTCGTAGACCGCGCCGAGACCCAGGACGAAGTTGCCCGAGACATAGAGCAGGCCGGCGCGGCCACCAATGGTGTCGACATCGACGATCGACTTGCCGATGAACCAGTGGTTGTAGAACGCGCCGACGTACGGGATCACGGGCGACCTGCCGACGAGGGGTTGAACCACGTAGCGCAACGAGGGCGTGAGCTTCGCGATGTTCGGGCCATCGCCGAACATCTCCAGCGCCCCGAGGCCGATCTCGACGCCATCGAGGACGTAGTAGCCGACGGAGCCGCCGATCGCGAAGTAACGGTAGCCCAGGGTGTTCTGCGAGCCGCCGTAGATGCCCAGGCCGAGCTTGCCGCGATCGAACGGCGTCGGCGGGCGCGGTTCGGATCCGCTGTCATCGGCGTACGCGGGCGTCGCGACACCGACGAGCACGAGCGCGAGCACCACACGGGTCATGGCAAACGAGTATCGCGCGGACGGCGGAAATTGTGCGATATGACGCCCGATGACGTGGCGCGCCGCACTGCTGGTCCTGGGTGGGTGCTCGTTTTCGGTGCCGGGCGGAGGCGTGCAGCGCGACGACGCGATGCCGGATACGCGTCCGCTCGACGCAGCGGTCGGTTCCGACACGGCCATCGACGCGGCGCCCGATGCGTCGATCACCCCGCTGGTGTGCCCGGGGACGTACATCGTGATCCCCGGCTCGGTGACGAAGTACCGGCCGATCTACACCGTCGGCTCGTACTGGCAGCACGAGGCGAGCTGCGAGGCGGACACCCTCGACAAGTCGACGCACGCCGCCGTGATCGATAGCCTCGCGGAGGCGCTCGCGCTCCGCACGTATCTGCTCGCGCAGACTCCGGTGTATCGGACGTATGGCGTCGGGGCTGTGCAGTCGCCGACGGCGACGACGGTCGGCGGCGGATGGGTCGACTTCCGCGACCGCGTGCTCGATCCGTCACTGTGGGGCACGTACGCAGGTGTCCAGCAGCCGGATGACACCGCCGTGAGCGGTCAGGCCTCGACCGAGAACCACGAGCAGAACCTCGCGTTCCTCGATCTCGACTCGACCGGTACGAACCCGTACCTTCGCGACGGCAACGGCGGTGGGAACAACTACGTGTTCCTCTGCGAGTGCGACGGCCTCCCCGTCGGCCCCACCGCGCGGAGCTACGTCGACCTCGACGTCAACAACCCGAACTGACGCCGGCTACTCGGGTTTCGTGACCGCGGGTGGCTCCTCGAGTCGCCACGTGATCGTCCGGGAGGTTACGCGTGCGCGGCGGAGGATCGGTTCCTGCAGTCGCGGTGGCAGTCGATGAAGCACGTAGCCGCCCTCTGTCTCGTCTCGGCACTCGCCGCCTGTGCGGGAGACGACTCCACGATCTCCGAGGACGACGGCGGCGAGCTGCCGCTCGGCGACGTGTCGGCGGACGACATGAAGGCCGATGGCAACTGGGGGGCGGCCCTGACGTGCAAGCCGGTACCTGACCTGCCGCGGCTCGCGAACGCGAAGATCACGCTGTCGATCGACGGGCTGACGCTGCACCTGACGGGCGATGGCTACGACAAGGTGTTCCCGGTCGGGACCGGCAAGATCGAGACGGATCCGACGAGCGGCGAGTTCGGCGAATCGCTCTCGTACTACCCGATCGCGGCGTATGGGAAGCAGGACTTCCAGATCACCCCGTCGAGCATCCAGCCGTGCAAGACCTGGTGGACCGATCCGGCCACCGGCGAGAAGACCCCCGTGTTCGCGGGCCTCCCATTCATGAGCTGGTCCGGCGCGTACGCGATCCACGGACCGATCGATAACTTCCGCGCGCCGAACGGCGGCAACCTGCGCCGCGGCTACGTCTCCCATGGCTGCTTCCGCATGGAGGCCGCCGATGTGCTCGAGGTCTACGGGCGCATCAAGGGCATCGCGAAGGTGCCGGTGCACGTGCAGCGGGAGGCCGAGCGCACCGTCGAGCGCGTCAAGGTGGACCTCGCGCAGAAGTGGATCGGCGCGGAGTGCACCACGAGCACCGACTGCAACTACCCCGGCGGGTCGTGCATCACGAACAAGCTGACCCAGCGAGGCTACTGCAGCGCGAAGTGCACCTCGACGTGCGCGGATCGTCCGGGCAACCCGGGGACGTTCTGCGTCGCGGACCCGCAGACGGAGCACGGACCGGCGCAGGGTCACTGCGTGGCGAAAGCGCAGGCCGAGAACTTCCAGTGCCGCCCCTACGGCCAGTTCCAGCCGGTGACGATGGCGCGGATCAACCAGCCCACGGTCAAGGCGAGTGTGTGCATGCCCGCGTCGCCGGGCTGGGTGGGCGATCGCTGCATGACGAACACCGATTGCAAGACCGGCACGACTTGCGCGGGTGCAAGCGGGCTGCGCGCGGGCGTGTGCACGATGGCGTGCAACCAGTTCTGCGCCGACCAGCCGGGCTACGCGGATACGTTCTGCGCGAGCGTGCCTTCGCTCGCGGCGGGTGGGAGCTGCCTGCGCCAGTGCACGCCGAGCTCGAACGCGGCCGAGTGCCCGAGCGATATGAAGTGCACCCCGGCGGTCCGGTTCGGTTCGCCTGCCGCGACGAAGTACGTCTGCACTTTCTAACGCAGTAGCAGGCGGAACGAGCGGATCACGCGCTCGCAGCTCTCGTCGCTACCGACGCAGATCGCGATGTACGCGGTCGGCACGTTGCCGCGGATCAGCACCCAGGATCGCTGGCCCTTGATCTCGACGATCAGCGCGGAATCGCCGTCGGGCATCGTCACCTCGTCGAGGAGCTTGCCCTGCATCGTGCTGAAGCTCTCCCTGAGCTTCTCGTTCCACGGCACTTCTGCGGACACGGGAATCCAGGTCACGCCGAACTCGGAGCGGCCGAGCGTGCCGCTGAGGATGCCCTGACCGGCGACATCGGTGGTGGTCTCGACGGGCGCGGCGGGGAGCTCGATCGAGAACCGATGTGCCTTGTCCTCGTAGCGCTGCCAGTGCGCCGGTGGCCCGCCGAGGAAGGCGATCACCGCGAGCACGGTGACGCCGATGCCGGCGGCCCAGCCCACGAACAGTCCGACGGACACACCGATCCCCGTGGGCTGGCGGGTCGCGACGTCGAGCACCTGATCCATCTGCGCCGCCAGGATCGCCGGCTTGGTGCGCCACAGCGGGGGGACCACGGCCCACACCGCGGCGAACAACGTGCGGCGCTGCGCTTCGTCGAGCGCGAGCGGATCTTGTGGCAGACCCTCGGACCGCAGCTTGCTTCCGGCAGCGAGGACGTTCTTGCGGAGCGGGATCCGGATCAGGATGAACACGCCGATGATCGCGAGCACCCACAGCTTCAGGTAGGCGCCGCCGATGGCGAGCGCGAGCGCGGCGACCGCCTGGAAGCCGATCTCGGAGTGCCGGTGGCGCGAGAACAGGAGGAGCTGGAACAGCTGGCCGCCGTCGAGCGGCGCGAGCGGCAGGAGGTTGAAGGCGTTGATCGCGACGAGCTGCAAAGCGACGGTGCGGAGCAGACCATCTGCGCCGGTCAGGAGAAGGACCGTCCCTGCGATCAAGCCGGGTAGTGGACCCATGAGGAGGACCACGCCCTCCTTCCATCGGGTGACGTTGCGCTTGCGTCCCGCGGCGGCCGCGCCGAACAGCGGGATGAAGAAGATGCGGACATCGGAGTACCCGAACACGAGCATGCCGAGCGCGTGACCGAGCTCGTGCACCATGAGGACGCCGACCAGCGTGGCGAGCTCGGTGATCGACGAGCCGCCGCGCAGCACCGAGACGGCCACGAACATCGCGAGTGACGTGAGGAGGAGCCGCGACTTCTCCTGCACGCGGGGTGGATGGATGAACAGCTCGCTCGCGGCGAGGAAGGCCTCCTCCTGCTGGTCCTCGACGAACCGCGCGGGTAGGTCTGCTGCGCTCGTCGCGGGTGCCCCCTCCTCCGTCATCGCGTGACCGTACCGCGAAACTTCGTGCTTGCGCGGATCAGCGCTGCGGACCGTGGGGGCTCTCGGGGACCACGCGGGTGAGCTCGGCCTCTGCGCCCTCGTCGCCGCCGTCTGGATAGCGCCACCGCCAGTGGAAGGACATGCCGCGCAGCCGCGGGATGCTGATCTCGCCGTTGTCGATGCAGTGCTGCTGCGGATCCGCGACGATGTGCTCCACCGCGATCAGCTCGCCGTGGCGATCAGGCTCGCGCGTCAGCTCTGCGCGGCACCCGATCGTCGGGTACGTGATCGTGCCGAGGCGCCCGCCGATCTTCGCGACCGGATCGATCACGAGGTCGATGTCCCACCGGCTGTCATCATCGTATTGCCGGCCGATCCCGACCCAGTGCTCGAGCTGTGGTCGTGGCTTCGGCCGCGGCGGGGAGTTCGCGATCGGCGCAGGTAGTGGCGCGGCAGCCCAGCACCCACCCACGAGCACCGCACCGAAGATCCGCCGCATCGGGCACATCATACTGCCGCGAGCAACCCTCGGCGCCGGTGCGTGTCCAACCTGGATGCGGATGCTCGTGCTGGCGTGTCTGCTGGGTGGTTGCCACGGTGATCCGAAGCCGGTCGCCGCACCCGAGCGCCCCGGGGTGGTCCGGGTGATGAGCTACAACGTCAACTTCGGCCTCGCCGGTGATCGCGCGGGAGTCGCGGCGGTGGCCGATGCCGCCGCGGATGTGGTGTTCCTGCAGGAGACGAACGCCGCATGGGAAGCGGCGCTGACCCGCGGCCTGAAGGGGCGCTTTCCGCATCGCCGGTTCACACCACCCGCGGAGTGGCCCGCCGGTGGCATGGGCGTGATGTCGAGGTTTCCGATCGTCCAGCTCGAGGAGCTGCCGCCGGCGGGCGGGCCGTTCTTCGCGTGGCGCGTGGTGCTCGACACCAACGTCGGCCGGATCCAGGTGCTGAACGTTCACCTGCGGCCGCCGATGAGCGACGGCGGCAGCTGGGTGGTGGGCTACTTCTCGACGCGTACGACCCGCCTCCACGAGATCGAGGCGCATGCGCGGTCGCTCGCGCCATCGCTGCCCACGCTCGTGGTCGGTGACTTCAACGAGGAGGCCGATGGCCTCGCCGTGCAGGCGCTCACGAAGCGCGGCTTCGTCGATGCGATCGCCACGCAGCACGGCGCCGCGCCGACCTGGCGCTGGCCGCTCAAGGGCGTCACGCTAAAGTTCCAGCTCGATCACTTGCTGCACGACGCGCGTCTCGTCGCGACCGCGTCGACGATCGTCTCGGCGGGTCGGTCGGATCACTTCCCGATCTGGGCGGACTTCGTGCGCGTCGGGGAATAACCGCGGGCGCTGACGCGTCCTCGGTCAGTGTCTCGCTGGCTCGCGTTCACGCTGGTGGCCCTCGCCAACGTGGCGGAGGCCGGGCCGAAGCCGCGCTATCGGCTTCCCCCTCTACCGTCGCTCCGCGCGATGACCCGCGCCGCCGCGGAGGATCGAGAGCCCCTCGCTCCGCGGTGCTTCGCGTACTCGACGAAGCATCACGTGTTCGCCTGCGTCGGGCACGCCAGCATCTTCAACAGGAACGACGTCGGAGCCGAAGACCAAGCGACAAACCTCCGGATCGACGTCGTCGGGCCGCGGCCCGCCTCGTGGACGATCGCGGCGATCGGCGAGCGGCCGACCACGCGACGTGCCACGGTGGAGGGCGAGCTCGGCGAGCTCGGGTTGCGCGCGCTGACCGCCGTGCCGGTGACGATCGTTCCCAAGACCTGGGTGAAGGTGGGCTCCGCGCAGCTGTTCCTCCGCGTGGACACGCACGAGGGCGATGCGTCGTTCGAGAACTTCGGCGAGCTCACGCTGCGCTGCGGGAACGTTCCGGATCGCGTCGTCGATCTGCGCGCCGCGGGGATGACCCTCGGTGATACAGCGGTCGCGTATCTCTCACCTGACAAGTCCTGGCTGGCGATCAGCATCGTGGGCCTCGATGGCGGTGAGGGCGCGTACGACTACCGCCTCGATACGGCGGTGATCGACCTGACCGCGACGTGCACGCATCGCGACCCATCGCTGTGGACCACGATTTCGCGCGCAGCCCGGTGAGGAACCGGCGTAGGCTCGGTTTCATGAGCCCACGGACCTCCCTTCGCTGCGCCGCCGCCGTTCTCGCCCTCGGTGCATGCAAGAGCTCCAACGCGAAGCAGGACAGCGGTGATCCGCCGGGAGAGGCCGCGATCGACGCGAGCCCGGATGCGTACGTGCCAGACGCCTACGTCGCGACGTGCACGCCCAATACGGGCACCACGATCACCACGGTCCCGTTCGTCACCGGCCTCAACCAGCCGCTGATGATCACGGGCGCGCCCGGCGACCGGCGGCAGTTCATCATCGAGCAGCCGGGTCGCGTACGCGTGGTCGTCGAC
>JAYVLW010000441.1:0-3708 GCA_043759315.1 Myxococcales bacterium | reverse complement strand
AGCGGTTCGCGACGCTGACCGGGCGGGGCGACCTGGCGAGGGTCCTCGCGGGCATCGACGCGGCGGTCGCCGCTGGTCTCGCGGTGAAGACCAACGCGGTCGCGCTCCGCGGGGTCAACGCCGCCGAGCTCGCCGCCCTGTGCGAGGACGCGTGGACGCGCGGCGCCGTGCCCCGGTTCATCGAGCACATGCCGATGTCCGAGGGGCAGCTCTATGCGACCGAGGCCGAGCTGTCGTCCCGGGAGATCCGGGGCCGGCTCGAGACCGTGTTCGGGCCGTTGACGCCGAGTCCACGCTCGGGCGGGGATCCCGGGCCAGCGCGCTACTGGTCCGCCGGCGGCTCGGATCGCCTCACCCCTCCGCGCGAGGTCGGGATCATCTCCGCGATGACCGACCACTTCTGCGACGACTGCAATCGGCTCCGGCTGACCGCCACCGGTGCCCTCCACGCCTGCCTCGGTCATGACGACGCGGTCAGCCTGCGCGACGTGCTCCGTGGTGGGGGCTCCGACGACGACCTCGTTCGCGCCGTCGCTGGGGCAGTGACGGGGAAGCGAGCCGGGCACGTGTTCGAGCGGTCGGGCGGCGGCGCGCCGGGAAAGCACATGATCAGCATCGGCGGCTAGTACCAGCCTGGTACGGACGGCCGCGACGAACGGTCGCGCCCAACTCGAAGTAATCAGAGGGACTCCAGCGACATCGTAGCGGTCGGAATGGACCGGATGCGTGCTACGGTTGCCTCACTCGCCGGGCATACCGCGTCACGCCGGTCGTCTTTGATCGCCGTCCCTCGGGTGCGGAGAATTTCCATGCAGAACAGCACCATCGCCAAGATCGCTCTGACTGCAGCCGTTGTCGTGGCAGGCGTGGCGTTCTTCGCCAAGAGCGCCTCGACCAACACGCAGCACTACAAGATGGTCGACCAGCTGCTCGAGGCCGACCTCGCGAAGCTCGGTGGGCAGGAGCTGAAGGTCCACGGCTGGGTCGTCGCGGGTTCGATCAAGGAGAAGATCGTCAACCAGGAGACGGTCCGGACCTTCATCCTCCACAAGGACAACAAGAAGATCCGCGTGTTCTCGAAGGGCCCCAAACCCGACACGTTCAAGGATCAGTCCGAGGTCGTCGCCACCGGCACGATCGTCCCCTCCGCGGAGATGGCGGCGATGGCCGCGTCGCTCGACGTGCGGATCGATTCGGACATGCAGTACGTCGTGAGTGCGACGGAGCTGATGGCGAAGTGCCCCTCCAAGTACGAGGGCGCGCAGGCGAACAAGAAGCTCGACGAAGATCCCAAGTTCAAGTGAGGAGGTCGGCGTGAGCGACTCGACTCCGTTCTCTCCGATCGCGCTTGTCGGCACGATCGCATTGCTGGCCGCTTACCTCGTCGCCGCATGGTGCGTCGCTGCAGGGATCGCGGGCAACGCTCGCAAGAGCCGCCGGCTGGTCCAATCCTCCATCTACGGCCTCTACGGCTTCGCCGCCCTGATCGCCCTCGCGTCGGCGCTGATGATCTACGCGTTCGTCACGCACGACTTCTCGATCAAGTACGTCGCGCACACGAGCGATGTCGCGATGCCGACCACGTACAAGATCACCGCGTTCTGGGGCGGGCTCGATGGCTCGCTCCTGTTCTGGGTGCTCGTCCTGTCGCTGTTCTCGACGACCGCGATCGTGTTCAACGCGAAGCGCCACCGCGACATGATCGGCTACGTCATCGCGACGATCATGGTCGTGCAGGTGTTCTTCATCTCGCTCCTGATCTTCACGAAGAACCCGTTCGCCACCTCGCTCACCGCGGCACCCGCCGATGGCCAGGGCCTGAACCCGCTGCTCCAGAACTACTGGATGGTCATCCATCCACCGTCGCTCTACATCGGCTTCGTCGCCGCCACCATCCCGTTCTCGTTCGGGATCGGCGCGCTCGCGTCGGGTCGGCTCGACGACATGTGGATCGGGACGGTCCGCACGTGGATGCTGATCTGCTTCGGCTTCCTCGGCCTCGGCCTGATCCTCGGCGGTCGCTGGGCATACGAGGAGCTCGGCTGGGGCGGCTACTGGGCGTGGGATCCCGTCGAAAACGCCGGGTTGATGCCGTGGTTCACGGCCACCGCGTTCCTTCACTCCGCGATCATCCAGGAACAGCGCGGGATGATGAAGCGCTGGAACCTGGTGCTCGTGTGCATGACGTTCTTCCTGACGATCTTCGGCACGTTCATGACGCGTTCCGGGGCCGTGCAGTCGGTGCACGCGTTCGGCGAGGACAACGTGCTCGCGCTGCAGTTCATCGTGTTCATGGCGCTGATCGGCGTCGTCTCCGTCGGCCTGATCGTGTTCCGCTCGAACAAGCTCGCGAGCAAGAGCGAGTTCGATTCGTTCTATTCGCGCGAGTTCGCGTTCCTCCTCAACAACTGGATCCTCCTCGGCTGCGCGTTCTTCGTGCTGTTCGCGACGATGTTCCCGACCATCTCCGAAGCCCTCGACGGCTCGCGCGTCTCGGTCGGCATCGCGTTCTTCAACAAGTGGATGACGCCGCTCGGCCTCATCCTCCTGTTCCTCGCCGGCGCCGCGCCGCTCCTCGCCTGGCGCAAGACCACGCGCGAGCGCCTGTGGCAGCAGTTCTTCTTCCCGCTCGGGCTCGCGGCGGTGACCGTCGTCGGGCTGGTGGCGCTTGTCCCCGGTGTCGCGGTGAAGACGTCGATCTTCTCCGACACGCTCTCGCTCCCCGTCACGCTGGTCAACTTCGGCCTGTGCGCGTTCGTGTTTGGCTCGATCGTTCAGGAGTTCGTCCGTGGCGCGATGGTCCGCCGCCGCCAGACCGGCTCGGATCCGATCACCTCGATGATCGGTCTCGTGCTGTCCAAGCGGCGCAAGTACGGTGGCTACATCGTCCACCTCGGCGTCGCCGTGTTGTTCATCGGCTTCGCAGGGAAGGCGTATGACCGGATGGTCGATCGCACGATCGAGCAGCCCGCGATCGTCGAAAAGATCGCGCAGTTCGGCCCCGATGGCACCGTGTCGGCCCTGCCGGCCAACACGAAGAGCTCGTTCGCGTTCGGCAGCTACGTGTTCCTCTACGAGCGGCTGATCTCGACGGCCGATGACCACAAGGACGCGGTCACGGCCCAGATCTCGATCTGGAAGAACGGCGAGCACATCAACACGGTGTACCCGGGCAAGTGGGACTACCACCGCGGCGAGGAGGCGACCACGGAGGTCGCGATCACCGTACGCCTGCAGGAGGACGTCTACATCGTCCTCACCGGCTATGACCTCGATAGCCAGCTCGCGAACTTCCGCGTCTTCATCAACCCGCTGATCAGCTGGGTGTGGATCGGCTTTCTCCTCTTCGCGTTCGGCACGCTCGTGTGCCTGATCCCGCAGGGCGTCGTCGACAGGCTCGCCGTCAAACCGAAGAGCCGCGTGGGACGGGCCGCCGACGTCGGCATCCTCGCCGCGATCCTGTTCGGCCTCACCGCGGGGCTCGCCGGTCAGGCCAACGCACAGGGCGCGGAGCACATCGCGGCCGGCGGCGGCATGGGCGCCGACGGCGTCGGCTGGGCCGCGCGCAATCGTCCCGATACGGGTACGTCGGAGAAGGCGATGAAGGAGCTGCTCTGCGTGTGCGGCTGCCCGCGGGAGAGCATCTTCGACTGCAAGTGCAAGACGGCCTCGGATCTCCGCGGCCAGATCATGGAGTTCGTCAACGAC